>NZ_JCAXEJ010000029.1:0-33790 GCF_059759005.1 Paenarthrobacter sp. GQ52 | reverse complement strand
GAGTAAAGACACCTTGCGGGTCAGTTGGGTCACGAGTCACATCCACGGGGCGGAACGGCCTGCACCCATCCTGCCAGCCAGTCCCAGACCAGCCACTGTCAAGACTCACAGTTGGGTCAGCGCGTACTTAGGTTGGTTCAGCGCGGCAACTTACTGGTTGCTGACGTTGTCCTTGGCCGTGTGTGCGCGGTCCTGAACGTCGGCTGCTGCTGCCTGGCCCTCGTCCTTGACGTTGGTTGCGGCTTCAGTGGCGCTGTCCTTGACGTTCTGCATTGCGTCCTGTGCAGGCTCGCGCAGGTGCTCGGCAACTTCCTGGGCAGCATGGCTGAGCTCATCCGTGAGCGGCTGGGCCGCTTCCTTCAAAGCCTGGGCAGCCTCGCGTTCCTTGTCCGACGGTGGAATCAGGGCCGAGACCAGCAAGCCTGCACCGAAGGCGATGAGGCCGGCGGCCATCGGGCTGCCCTGAGCCTTGCGGGTGATCACCTGAGGGGCGTCGCCGATGTCCGAAACCACGTCGGAAACGGCGTCTCCAGCCTGGTGAGCCGCGTTGCCGGCGCGGTACTGGACGTCATCCCGGGCGCCGAAAACAGCCGTCTTGATCTTGTCCACCCGGCGGTTGACGATGTGCGAAGGCGTAACTTTGTCAGCCACGGCATCAACATTGGTGCTCAGCCGCCGGCGGGTTTCTTCGATATCGGCGCGCAGGGCGTCGGGGTTCTGCGTCATCGTGTCTCCTCAGTGTTTGGTTTCAAAGCGGGAGGTATTTCCTTGACCGTCTCAGCGGTCCGGGGCATGCCCTTGATCGCATTCAGCTCCTTGCGGCCCTTGGCGGCCAGGACAGCCGCGACAATTCCCCAGATGACCGCAACAATCAGTGCGGACCATCCCAGACCAACGAGCTGACCCAACGCCCACCAGAGGGCGATGGACAGAAACAGCACAGTGATGTGGCCGGCGTAGGCAGCACCGCCCAACATTCCCGCGCCCTTGCCGGCCTTGGTGGCGGAATCTTTAATCTCCGCTTTCGCCAGCTCCACTTCCTGGCGCATCAACGTGGAGACGTCGCGCGTCAGGTCGCTCAGCAGCTCACCAAGGGGAAGGTTTTCCGCTTTCTCATGGGCTGTTGTGTGAGGCAGGTCGGCGGGACTGCTCATCGGGGACCTCCATACTGGGGGTCATCCGGATCAAGCGGTCCTGCAAGGGGGTCGCCCTGGGCCTTGACTCCGCCAGCGTCGGTCTCCGGGTAAGGGAGCGTCGATCCGTCGTAACCGCCCGTGGTGCCGGCGTCGTAACCCGTGCTTGCTGCGCCCCCGGTTGCTGCCCCGGTGGTGGTGGCCGAACCGTAACCGGCGGTGGTGGTCGTCGGGCCGGGAAGGTCCACTGCCGGCGGCGTTACAGCGCCACCCTGTGTTGGGTAGTAAACGGCCCGAGGTGTCTCCGTCGTGGCTGGAGCGCCACTGGCGGAGGTCGAATCAGAAGCGTTGCCTGCCATGCCACGTCCCAAGCGGCCTGCAAGGACACCGGCCCCGGCAGCGAGCAACAGGAACGTACCCGGCTTGCGGCGCGCGAAACCCTTGACTTCGTCCAGCAGTGAGCCGGGGTCCCGACCCTCCAGCCACTGGGCGATGGAGGAAGAACGCTGGGCTGCCTGCTGGACCAGGTCCGTGGCAACACCACCGTTCTGGCTTGAGTTAGCCATGGTGGACAGTTCGTCGGAGATGGACCGCAACCCTTCGGCAACACGCTGCTGCTGGACCTGGGCTTGGTCTGTCAGTTCACCCTTGGTCTGCGTGAGCAGCTGGCGCGCGTTCACCTTGACTTCGTGGGCTACATGGCCGGCCTCGGACTTGGCAGTGTCAACCACACCACCGGCAGCATCCGATACGGCTCCAGCCACTCCCGCAGCTTCCTCCTTGGCGGTATCTACCTTGCCGGAACTGGCAGAACCGGTTCCTGAACCAGTGGGGGTTCCGCTGATTCCGGTGGTTCCGGCAGTTTGCGTTTCAACGTCCGGCGAGTCCAGGTAGCTTCCGGAAAATGGCTCGGTCCCTGCATGGGCTCCGGTCCGTGGCGCCGCGAAGCTTCCGTCCTGCGGCGATTGGCTCTCAGTCATTGTCGCTCTCTTTCCACAGTTGGCAGGCTGCGGACAGCAGCCGGGATAGTAAGTATCGTTACTATCAATGGGTGTGTACCCGCTTGCTGCAGTTCTAATCACCCATATTTTCAAAAGATGGCATGCCCCACTTTCATCGCTTTCCACTCGACACGGGAGCACTTACCTGCCAACGTAGGTCTAATGAGCCAACTGCCCACGAGGCGACGGCTGATTCCCGCGCTTCGAAAAACCGTCACCCGCCACCGGCTCCTGTTCGCTGCCAAAACGGCTGTTGCAGCAGGCCTCGCCTGGTACCTTGCACCCTTTATGCCCGGCCCTGCCGCGGCCTATCCGTACTATGCCCCGCTGGGTGCCTTGGTGAGCATGCACCCCACAGTGGCCGACTCCGCCAAGCACGGACTGCAAAGCCTGGCAGGGCTGGTGTTGGGCATCGGCATGGCCTTCGCCATCACCACCGTCGCCGCGCCTACTGCGCTGGCTGTTGCAGTGGTGGTGGGACTTGGCGTGCTCATCGGCGGCCTTCCCCGGCTGGGCACTGCGTCTGAATGGATTCCCATGGCGGCACTGTTCGTGCTGGTGCTGGGTGACTCGAACGCCGAAGGTTTCTCGTTCGCCTACGTCCTTCAAATGGCCTTGGGCGTCACCGTCGGATTTGCGGTGAACTGGCTAATATTTCCACCCCTGCACCTGGACGACATCGATCCCGCCATTTCCGGGCACCAAGGTGCCTTATCCCGCCAGCTCAAAGACATGGCTCGAGCCATGGAGGAGTCGTGGCCGCCCGACCATAAGGCTTGGGCAAGCCGCAGCGACGAACTCTCGCTCACAGCGGCAGCTGTGCGAACGGCGGTCCACCAAGCTGAGCTGAGCGCCAAAGCGAACCCCAGGTCCCGTCGTCGTGCGACCCGCCTGCCCAGCGACCTCGCTGGCCTGCGAACCCTTGAACGGCTCACTTTCCACGTCCAGGACATCACCGATGTCCTGGCTAGCGCCATTTGGGAAGAGGGCGCCGGGACGGTCATTCCGGACGCCGTGGTGGGTCCGCTTTCCGATGCCTTGGAGTCCGTGGCAGGCGTGGTGGATCACTGGCGGGACGCGGAGTCCGGCGAGCTTGCCAACCGTTTGGCACGGGCGAAAGACGGCATCAACGCCCTCAGCGATGCCGTGGCCGAGGCGGCTGCTGACCAATCCCCGGTGAACGCTCCGGCATCAGTGGCCATGAGCCTGCGCCGCATCCTGACGGTGGTGTTGTCGTCCGAGTGAGGGCTAGCGCGGCTTCAGCGGCGGCGAGCCCTTCCGGCCCTTTCCTGCACCGATCCCGTCCAGCATTTCCGCCAGTGACTCCAACGAGGAATGCTTAGGCGACCAACCCAGCAGTGCGTGCGCCCGGGCCGTGTCCATGATGGGCGCGTTGGCCGCCATGTCCACCCAGCCGCCGTCGGTCACCTGCAGACGGAGTCGCCAACTGACCTCGACGACGGCGCGCAGCAGCGGCAGCGGGAACGGCATCACCCGCCGGGCGTTGAAAATCCACGCCAAGGCGTTGGGGTCTATGACCGGCTCGGCGGCGATGTTGAACGCACCTTCCGCCTTGTGCTCCAACACACGCCAGTAAGCATCAGCGACGTCGGCCGTGTGGGCGGCTTGGAACACCATCTCCTTGGGGACGGCAAGCAGCGGAAGCCACGGCTTACGCGGAACGAGTCGAGGCAGGACACGTCCCAGGAAGTAGCGGCCAACCTCACTCCCGCCACCTGCACTGAACATCAGCGCGGGGCGGAGCCGGGCCACCACTATGTGCGGATTCTCCTTAGCGAAACCGTCCAGGAGCCTTTCCTGTGCCGCCTTGTCCACACTGTAGTGCGAGCTGCGGATGCCATCCGTTGGCCAGTCTTCCTTGGTCCGTTGGTCCTTGGGAGCCGGCGAGTACGCCCCTACGGATGACGCGCACACGACGTGGCCCACTCCCGCTTTGCGCGCGGCGGCCAACACGTGGGCCGTTCCTGCCACATTGGTCCGGCGCAGCATCTCCCGGTCATGGTTCGGTTGGATCAGCCACGCCAGGTGAACCACGGCATCGGCTCCCGCCAAAGCTGCTTCCAGCGCGGGTTGGTCCTCGGTGTCGCTGATGTCCAAGGTGTGCCACTCCACGCCGTGATACGGAGCGGCGTCCGGATCCGGTTGCCGCCGGACGACGCCCACAAGTTCCAGATCCGCGCCTTCTTCAGAGCGTGCCCTCTGGAGCCGTTTCAGCAGTTCCGTGCCGCCGTGTCCTGTTGCACCGATGATCGCAATACGCATGGCTGCTTCCTCAGGTCTGCGGGGCTTCGCCCGTGGAACGGATACGTTCCAGGACCGCTGTAGTGGAGTGCTCGGGCACGTAATCCAGGATGGTGACTGTGCCGCCGTAACGTTCCACCGCTTCGGTTTCCTGGAGCATCTCCGGCGTGTAATCGCCGCCTTTGGCATAGACGTCGGGGCGCAGGAGCTCGATGAGCGGAATGGGGGTCGGGGTATCGAACACCGTGACATGGTCCACGCAGCTCAGTGCGGCGATGACTGCCGCGCGGTCGGCCTCGTGGTTGACCGGCCGGTCCGGGCCTTTGAGCTTCCGCACGGACGAATCACTGTTCAGCGCCACCACTAATACGTCGCCCAGTTGCTTGGCCTGGTTGAGGTAGCGGGTGTGACCGCGGTGCAGGACATCGAAACACCCGTTGGTTAGCACAATCCGCTTGCCCTCGCTTCGGTGCTCTTCCACGTGCCGGGCCAACTCAGAATCCGTCAGTGCTGTATCGGCGAACCCTCGCAGATGATTTGCTAATTCGTCAGTGGTGCACACGGAGGTACCTGGCCGATGCACAACAACATCGGCTGCCGCTTGAGCCAGGTCCACGCTGGTGGTCAGGGGCAATCCGGCAGCACGGGCGATAGTCAGCGCCGCCACGAAAGTATCGCCGGCACCTGAGGCCTGCTTTTCCGCTTGCGGCCGCGCCCAAGTGCGGTGGGTGGCCGGTTTCCGGGAATCGCCGTTGGGCCGGATCGTCAGTGTCCCTTCCCGGTCCAAAGTCACGACGACGGCGGCCGCACCTGAGGCGCGCAGGAGCTGGTCGGCGTGGGCTTCCACAAAGGGGCATCTGGCGGCCCCTCCGGGAAACTCGGTCCCGAGCAACCGGGTCGCTTCCTGCGCATTCGGGGTAGCAAGGTCCGGCTTGAGTTGTGCCCAGCGTCCTGGATAGTGGGCGTCCACTACTACCAGCGTGTCCTGCCGGGCCTTGGCGGAGCCGGCTTCCGAGCCCTCACTTTGCGGTCCTAGATATTCGAATATTGCGTCCCGCACCGCACCTTCCAGGGCGCCGGCACCGTAGTCACAAAGGACCACGGCTGACGAGCCGGGAAGTGCTTGCGGAATGGCAGCGGCCATCTCGCGCATGCCACCCACGGGGACCTCATGGGCGGCATCGTCCAGGCGAAGCATCACCTGCCCGCCACTGCTCACGCGGAATTTTGTGGTGGTGGTCATTCCGGCATGGGACACGACGTGCGATACGTCCACTCCTGCCGATCTGAGTTGCTCAAGGAGCGTGTGGCCGCCGGAGTCCTCGCCCACCAGTGAAACGAAACGAACGTCGGCCCCCATCGCGGCGAGGTTCATCGCCGTGTTGGCGGCACCGCCCGGGGCGAAGTCCCGGCGCTGGACCTGGACCACTGGGGCTGGGGCTTCGCGGCAGAACCGCTCAATGGTTCCATCCCACCAGCCGTCAAGGATGGAATCGCCGATGACCGTCACAACAGGTCGTTCCTCGGCCAAGCGGCCCGGCAACCAGTCAGCCAGACCTTCTTGATTGGATAGGCGTGCCATGGGGTACCTTCCGGTTGGGCAACAGTTTCCTGTTCCCCTCAGGTACCCCTCGGCACGCGCTTCACACGCCGGGCCAGGGAGTTTCACAGCAAAGAGCGGGCCCGGAACAGCGCAGGGCAGCGTTGGCAGCGAAAGGAAGCATCCCATGGAGAATCCGCTGATGAACGTGAACCTCGGAGTTGGACCAGTACTGCAAAAGTTCAGCGATGTGAAGCAGATAGCGGTCCTCCGGGGTGGCGGATTGGGCGACCTGATCTACACCTATCCCGCCCTTAGCGCGTTGAAGAATGCATACCCTGGTGCCGCAGTCACGCTTCTGGGCACCCCGATCCACGCGGCAATGGTGGCTGCGACGGAAGGTCCGGTGGACGACGTCGAACTGCTCCCCGTGGCGCGCGGCGTTCACGACGGTCCCCGTAACGGCGAGCGCTTTGAGGATGACGCTGAGGACGTGGCGGCACAGGAGGCCTTCTTCGAGAAAATGCGGGCCAGGGGGTTCGATATTGCGTGCCAGATGCACGGTGGCGGCCGGTTTTCCAACCCTTTCGTGCTCCGTCTGGGGGCGCGGCACACTGTAGGTACCCGCACCAAGGACGCGGAGCCGCTGGAACGCAACCTGGACTACGTCTATTACCAGAACGAGCCGGACCGGTGGCTGGAGGTGGCGGGCCTTGCGGGAGCTCCCACCATCATGTCCCCTCCCCTGCTCCCCAAGCCTGAGCATCAGCAGAACATCGTTGGACTTAGGGATCCACAGCGGGCATCGCTGGTGGTGGTCCACCCGGGTGCCACCGATCCCAGGAGGCGATGGCCGGCGTCGAACTTTGCCCAAGCCGCCGCGGGCGCAGCAGCGGAAGGAGCCCAGGTATTGATCGTGGGAGACCGTTCGGAGAAGGCACTGGCCCAGGAGGTGGCGGAACTCGCAGTCCGCCACCTCCCGGAGTCAGACCGCCATGCTGTGCGTTCCGTGGCTGGCGAGCTGGAGATTGGAGACCTGGCCGCGCTCTTGGCGGAGGCAACAGTGATGTTGGCGAGCGACAGCGGCCCCCGGCACCTGGCCCAGGCCTTAGGGACTCCGACAGTGGGTATTTTCTGGGTGGGAAACGTCTTCAACGCAGGACCGCGCGGCCGGAGCATGCACCGCATCCATATGTCCTGGGCGACGCAGTGCCCGCGATGCGGAGTGGATATCACGCAGGTGGGCTGGACGGCCCCGCACTGCGGCCACGACGAGACCGTGGTGAGCGGCATCGCCGTGGCCGACGTTGTTCAGGACGTGCTGGACCTTACGGCCACGAGCCTTCTTCTGCGGGGCAGATAAGGAGTTCGCGGACCTCGCTGCCGAATGGCTGGGACAGGGCGAACACCACAGCCTGTGCCACGTTGGCGGGATCGTTGAGCTTGGAATCGTCCTGAGGCTTGTATTGCTCGTCCCGGTCGTCGAAGAAGTGGGTCTTCATGCCGCCCGGGATGATGGTGGTGACGCCGATGACGCCGCCTGTTTCTGCGGCCAGTGCACGGCTGAAGCCGATAACTCCGAATTTCGAGGCGCAGTACGCGGTTGCGTCCGGCAGCGCCCTGAGGCCCAGTGTGGAGGCGATGGTGATGGCCCGGCCGCGGGATCCCTTCAGATACGGCAGCGCTGCACGGACTACGGATACGGTGCCCAGGAGGTTCACTCCGATGACCTTTTCCCATTCCTCTGCCGGGACGTCGCCCAACTTGCCGCAGCGGTCGATGCCGGCCGCCGTCACCACACCGTCCAGTCCGCCAAGAGTTTCGGCTGCCTCTTTGACGGCAGCTTCCACGGCTTCACGGTTGGAGACGTCCACTTCCAAGGCTTTGGCCCCGGATACGTTGCTGACGTCGCGGTCGAAGACAAAGGGTGTGCCGCCGGCGTCGCGGATGGCTTCCACGATCGCAGCGCCAAGGCCGGAGCCGCCTCCAGTGACGATGACGCGGCCGGGTGTTTGCGTGTTCATGCGGTTCCTCTCGGTTGATCGGTCTTGTTGTCAGCTGACCTTGGCCAGTGCTGCGGCCAGGCCGCTGGTGGAGCGTGCCGGGTGGAAGGGCACAGTGACGCACCGCCCTCCCCAACCCGCAACCAGGCGGGCTTCCGGCAATTCTTCGGGGGTGTAGTCGCCACCCTTGACCCAGATATCTGGCTGTATTTGGGTGAGACAGGCTTCGGGAGTGTCCTCGCCGAAGATCACTACCGCGTCAACGCATTCGAGTGCCAGCAGCAACTCCGCGCGGTCCTCCACGCTGACGATTGGCCGGTGCGCACCTTTGAGCCGCCGCACGGATTCGTCGGAATTCAGGCACACGATGAGGCAATCCCCCATGCTGCGCGCAGCAGCCAACGTCCGGGCGTGGCCGGCGTGGAGGAGGTCAAAGCACCCACCGGTGGCCACCACCGTGCCGCCTTTGGCCCGCACAGCTTGGGCCAGTTGGACGCCGTCCGGGTGCAGGTCTCCGGTGTCAACCAGTTCCAGGCCCTTAAGTTCGACGACGGGACTCGGTTCAGGTGCGGGACTCGCCTCAGGCGCTTCAGCCACCACCGCGAGCGCAGCCGCTCCCCCCGCTGCGAGGAAAGCGGATGCGTCCTCCACTGCCCTGGTGGATGCCTGGACGAGGTCCAGTCCGAGCCCCAAATGCACGGCGAGGCTTCCAGCCAGGCGGTCGCCGGCTCCACAAGGATCGCTGACGGTGGTCTTGGGCGCGGGAATGCCATGTGCCGGTTCACCGGCTGACAGCAAGAGCGCCCCGTCCTCGCCCCTGGTTACCAGAACTGCAGCACTTCCCCATTTTTCGCGCAGGTACTGGCCCGCTTCTTCGGCACCTGTGCGGGACGGTTCCAACCCACCCGCCTTCGCGGAGGCCAACGCCTCGGCCAGGTTGGGCGTCACGACGGCGACGCCCTCCACAGGCTCGGAACCGGCAGGATGAGGGTCCCACACCACCGGGACGCGATGGGCGGCTTCGCTTAGCGCAGCGCGAATGTCAGTGTTGGCGGTGATTCCGCGACCGTAGTCAGCCACAACGATGGCGTCCGCCGTAGCAATAGCTGCGAGCATTTCGTCCGTACTGGACGGCACAGGGGCCGGCGCGCATCCTTCATCGAACCTGACCATCGGATGCGTCCCGATTCGCACTCGGGTCTTGGTAGGCGTCGGGGCGAGCGGGACTCCGGCGAGCACGGACACTCTGGCCAGTGCGCGCCTGAGGTGGCTGGCGCCGTCGTCGTCCGATACCGCGGTGACCAGTGCGACGTGGTGACCGTCCTGCGCGAGGACGGTAGCCACCAGTCCGGCACCACCTGCACGACGCCGAACATCGGCCACGTCGACTACCGGCACCGGGGCGTCGGGGCTGAGCCGGGTGGCGGCCCCGTTGATGTCGACGTCGAGGAGGACGTCGCCCACTACCGTGATCCTCATGGTTGACCCCCTCCGGAGGTAGCCGCGCCGTACGATCCCGCCCGCCTGGCGACCTCGGCATCGAAGGCCCGGCATACGGCGTGGATGGCGATGAGGTGACCTTCCTGGGCGTTTGCGGAGATGGCGTCAACGGTGATGGCTTGATCGCAGGCGTCAGCCAACGGGTTGGGGCCGGTACCGGTGAGACCCCACGTGATGATGCCGCGTTCCTTTGCCGCACGCGCGGCTTTGAGTAGGTTGGGGCTGCGGCCGCTGGTGGAGAGAAGAATGAGGACATCACCTGCGCGGCCATGGGCACGTACCTGGCGGACAAAGACTTCCTCGTAGCCGTAGTCGTTGGAGAGGGCGGTAACGGCGGAGGATTCTGCGTGGAGCGAGATGGCAGAGAACGGTGCGCGTTCCTCGTCGAACCTGCCCACCAGCTCGGCAGTGAGGTGCTGCGCCTCAGCCGCTGAGCCGCCATTGCCGGCAGCCAGCAGGCGTTGACCGGAGAGCAGCCGCTTGGCGAGTTCGGTCCCCCATTCGGCTAAGCGCCCCGACTGCGAGCGCAACGACTCCAGCGCGGGCAGGACGTTGTCCAGGTGGGTGGTGACCTCGGCGTGATGGGTGGAATTACTGGTGTCCGGGGACCATCGGGCCGGCAACGTGTCCGGGACGGTGGACTCATTGGCTGCGAGGCCTTTGATGGTCAGAGGGCCGTTGATAGTCACAGCGCCGTTCCTTCCAGTGGTTCCAGGCCTTCGTCGGCTTGCCGGGACAGGCCGGCCGCCAAGACGGATCGGTAGGCTTTCTCGGTGTCTGCTGCGATGCGTTCCCACGAGTAGCGGGAGCGTGCCCTGCGTGCTCCGGCGCGGCCCATGTCGGCGCGGAGCTCCGGATCTGCCAGCAATTTTCCGAGTGCCTCAGCGAGGGCTTCAGGGGCACGGGGCGGGACATGCAGCCCCGTTTTCTGGTCCACCACGGTTTCCCTGAGCCCGCCCACGGCCGCAACTACCACGGGCACTCCGCAGGCCATGGCCTCGAGGGGCACAATGCCAAATGGCTCATACCAGGGCGTGCAAACCACGGCGTCGGCGCTCCGGAAGATACCCGGCATGGCATCCCGCGGGACCTGCCCGCGCATGGTCACCTTGTCCTCAACGCCGAGCTCTTTTGCCATTGCGCTGAGCCGTTGCGCTTCCGGATCTTCTTCGAGGTTGAGGGCATCGCCGGAACCGCCAACAATCAGGAGCTCGACGTCGTTGAAGCCCGCCTCGGCCAGGAGGGGCAGGGCCTGGATGATCAGGTCTACTCCCTTGCGTTGCACGAGGCGTCCCACGCTCAGGATCCGATGCGTGCGGGTCCGTGGTTCGGCGTCGGACGTTCCGGGAAAAAGGGTGAGGTCCACACCGCAGGGCGCGATGGAAATCTTGGACCGGCTGATGCCCAGGGTCTTGAGTTCGAAGACCTCATCCGGGCAGGTGGCAATGACCCAATCGGCGGTGCGGCCCACCCACGGCTCGAGCCATTCCCTGGCGGGTGGGCTGGTGTCCGCAGCGCCCTGGTGCCTGCGTTTCACGGATCCGAGCGCATGGAATGTCTGCACCACGGGAACAGGGTCGGATGCTCCTGCCCTCCGGGATGCCTGGATGGCAGCGAGGCCGGACATCCAGAAATGGGCGTGCACCACGTCCGGTAGCTCACCTGCCCAGTCCGCGCAGATGCCGTCGGCCAGCTCCCCCATATACGGCAGGAGATCGTCCTTGGGGATGCGTCGGGCCGGACCCGCATCCACATGAACCACCATGAGTCCTGGCCCTACGTTCACCTTTGCGGGGAGACCGGGGTCGTCGCGGCGTGTGTACACAGTGACCTGGTGGCCGCGATCTGCCAGAGCTGATGAAAGTGCCGCCACGTGGACGTTCTGCCCACCGGCGTCAACGCCTCCCAAGGCAGCCAGCGGGCTGGCGTGTTCGGAGACCATGGAGATTTTCATGGGTGCGTCCTCTCTGTGTCATGGCTAGCGGAAGCTGTACCGGGTTGCGGGTGGCTTCCCCGGGGCGTGCTCTTGGGGAGTTCAGTCAGGAGTTGGTCCCAGGCCCTGAGAAACTTGCCCAGTCCGTAGCGTTGCAGCGCAGCCTCGCGCGCGACGATGCCCATGGCGTAGGCGTCGTCGGGATCGTCCAGGAGCCGTCGGGCGAACTTCTGGAGATCGTCGACGTCGTTGGAGACCAGGCCTGCGCCGTGCGGAATGGCGCGAGTTGCCTCGGTGGTGGCCAGCGCCAGGACGGGCATGCCAAGGTGCATGGCTTCCAACAGGGCCAACCCCAACGAGGTCCAGCGGAGCGGGTGGAGGTACAGGCGGCAACGGGCCAGTTCCTGGTGGAGTTTGGCGGCGGGGACATCGCCGGAGATACGCAGCCGTTCCTCGCTGAGACCAAAGCCTTTCAGGTTCAGTGCCTCCGGCAGAGCCTCGGTACCCATGCCGAACACCCGCAGTGGCCCCACACCGGCAAACCCCGGCAGCAGGTCCGTCCCTGTGACCCGTCCGCGCCGGACAGGCTCGTTGACCACCACACCCATCTCTTCCCGCTCACCGGTGTACAGGTGCCCCGGGTCCGGAATGCCGTGCTCGATCACCGTGGTGGTCGCCGTGCCCGTGTCCCAGAAGAGCTGGTTGAAATGGGTTACGTGCACCACCGGAATGGTGGTCTGGTCTGCCAACGGGTGCAGCGTGAACGGGACGTCGCCCTTGGGGGTGTTGTGCTCGAGGTACACGGCGGGAAGGTCCACGCCCGGGCGGCGGCCGAGTGTCCGGGCCACCGCTGCGATCTCCTCGGGCCGCTGCAGAACTACGGCATCCACGCTGTCCGGATCGAGGCTTTCCAGGTTCACTTCCTGCGCGGCGGCAGGCCACTCACGGCCGCCTCGCCCCAAACCCCACGCGCCGCCGTCGGACGATTTAGGGAGCAGGTACTCATGCTGGCCCCGGACAAATGCCTCCATCCATCCGCCGTGGACGTGCCACACCAGGATCCTCATGGTTTCCAAACCTTTCGTCGAGTGGACAGGGAGGACACGCCTCCCAGGAGCCTTTCAACAGCTTCGACAACCTGCTCCGGGGTTACCGAGCTCAGGCAGGGATGCCCGGGGACCGGACATACGCGGGCGCGGGTGTTCTTGCAGGCCGCTTCCTGGTCTCCCAGCAGTTCCAAGGGGACGCCGTAGGGCGCCCATCGGATGGCCGGAACCACCGGGGCGAACAGGCACACCACCGGAGTGCCCACGGCTGCCGCCAGATGGGCGGGACCGGTATTGCCGGTCACCACGACGGCGGCTCCCGCCAGTACTGCTGCTAGCGTCCTGAGGTTGGTTCCGCCGCCGAGGTTCATGGCGGAGGGGCCGGCCACTGTTGCAGTGAGTGACGTTTCGCCCGGGCCGCCTGTGACCACCACCCGGTGCCCGTACGCTTCAAGAAGTTCCACGGTGGCAGCATGGTGCAGTGCGGGCCACGCCCTGGCTGGGGCGGCGGCTCCGGGGTGGACCACGATGTACGGGCCATCATCAGCCAACTTGTCGGCTACCCCCTCAGGATCCGGGCCTGAGGTGATGCGCAGCTTTCCGTCGTCGCCGTTCGGCAGCACATAGCCGCCGGCCTCCGCAATGGTGAGCGCCCGGACCGCTTCCGGCTGGTCCTCCGGAAAGTCTTCGCCCGGTTTGAGCCGGACGTCCAGGAGTGAGCCTGCGTAGTCCGTTGATGCGCCCGTGATCTTTTTGACGCCTGCCAGGCGCAGGAGCATGGCCAGCGGAAGCGGGGACTGGTGGAAGGACGTAAGAATCACGGCTTCCTGAATCCGTGAACTGCGGACAAACTCGATCAGGCCACTGGTCATGTCATCCGTGACCGGAGGTGCCGGGTTCACGATCCACGGGCATGCCCACGTGTGCACCTGGGTCACTCCCGGCAGCATTTCCGCAGCGCTGGCTCCTTCGGGGCCGCAGAGCAGGACCACATCGTTGGGTCGGCTGCCATCGGGCCGGCTTCCGTTCGCGACAGCGCGCAGGGCAGGTCCCGAAAGGAGGACGTCCCCCATGCTGTCCAAACGGGCTACCAGGACGCGGCTCATACACGGGCATCCTGTTCTTCCAGTGCCCCGGAGAGCAGAAGCTCCACTGCATGACCCAGGTCATCTGCAACAACGCCGGCAGCCTCGATTTCCTGCGGTCGGGTTACTTTAGTGGGCACCAGGACGGCTCTCGCACCCGCCGCGGCGGCCGCCTCCATGTCAGCCCCGATATCGCCAACGAAAGCAACCTCCGCTGGCGTGATACCCAAGGTGCTGCACGCTCCAAGAATCATGCCCGGAGCGGGCTTGCGGCAGTTGCAGCCATCCTCCGTTCCGTGGGGACAAATTTCCCACACATCGAACGGACCCAACATCTGCTCCACCCGCTGATTGACGGAGTGCATTTGCTCCAACGTCAACAGCCCACGCGCCACGCCCGACTGGTTGGTCACCACTCCCGTGGCCAGTCCCGCCCGGCGTACTTTTTGCAGCGCTTCAAGGGCGCCATCCATGGGCCGCACCAACTGCGGATCGCCGTTGTATGGCACGTCAACAACGAGTGTTCCATCGCGGTCAAACAGGACCGCCTTCAACGTTCCGGTTCCTCCCATACCCGCAACGTTCCCCAGTTCTCCGGACACTAAACAGTGCGGCCCTGAGAAGTTTCGTGCAGCTAGACTCCTAGCGGGAGGCCACTATGGACGCAGCTTTGGAAAGTCACAACACCAACGATCAGCCCTTGCTGCTTGCCCTGCGCGCTTTGAAACTTGGCGACCTCCTGGTCGCGGTTCCGGCGCTCCGTGGGTTGCGGCGGGCGTTCCCCGAACACCGTATTTTGTATGCTGCGCCGGCGTGGATTGCCGAGGCTTTAGATCTTGTGGGCGGCATTCATCACCTGCCGACACCTGGGCTCGATGACCCCCTGACAGTCCCGCGGGGCGCCGTGGATATCGCGGTGAACCTCCATGGGAATGGCGCTGAAAGCCGTTTGCGGATTGAAGAACTACAGGCCAACCGCGTGGTGGCGCACGCTTCCACCGGCACTGACGGACCTGAGTGGACCACCGGCATCCCGGAGCGCGAACGCTGGACCCGGCTGCTCAACTGGCACGGTATTGATGCCGATCCCCTGGACTATCGGCTGAACCGTCCCGCCGTTCCTTCGCCGCGCCCGGGGGTCACCGTGATCCATGTGGGCGCGGCCTATGGCAGCCGGCTGTGGCCGGTGGAACGGTTCGCGGACGTTGCCGTGGAGCTCGCTGCAGCGGGGCACGAGGTAGTTCTCACGGGCGGCACCTCCGAGCGCGGGCGCGCTGAGGAGACTGCTGCCTTGGCGAAGCTCAAGGGAGCAGATCTCGACGGCGGGCTACTGGCCGGGCGTCAAGGTCTCGCCGAGTTTGCGGCCACCATCGCTGAGTCACGGCTGGTGATCTCAGCCGACACCGGCGCTGCACATCTGGCATCAGCCTATGAACGTCCCTCCGTAGTTCTGTTCGGCCCTGCGCCCGCGGAAGAGTGGGGACCGCCGCCCGGACCGCACGTGGTGCTCACCGCCGTCGAACTCCGCCGTGGTGATGTGTTTTCCGCCGATCCTGATCCCGCACTGTTGGCCGTCAGCGTTCGTGACGTTTTAGCCGCAGTAGAGCGGCTGGGCGTCTAAAACATCATTACAGGGCGGTCCCGTCCTGAAGCTGAGCTTCTTCGTCCAGCAGTTGCGTTTGGAGGGAAACGAGGATTTTCGAGAGCTTGCGCGACACCTGCATCTGCGACATTCCCAAGGCTTCGGCAATGGTGGACTGCGTTTCCTCGCGGTAATAGCGGCGGTAGAGCAAGTGCCGGTCCTCGGCGCTCAGATCACGGATGGCATTGCGCAGGGCCAGCACGTCCTCGAGCCGGTCCGTCGGGCAACCGAAAGCAGAAAGCGAGCCTTGGAGGCCATCTCGCCCCTCGGATGCCGGAGCATCCAGGGAATCCGGTCGCTTGCTGGTGCCGGCCATCAGCGATTCACGCACTTGGCACGGCTCCAGGCTTAGATCTTCCGCAACCTCCTCAGGAGAGGGCGTGCGTTGCAGCGTTTGGGTCATCTCCTCAGTCCGGGCCAGCACCTGGCGGCGGACGTCCTGGATGGTGCGGGGTGGGCGCACAACCCAGCAATGGTCGCGGAGGTAGCGCTTGACCTCCCCGGCGATAGTGGGGGCGGCGTACGCGGGGAAACTAACGCCCTTGGACTCGTCGTAGCCGCGCGAGGCCTTGATGAGGCCCATGTACGCGACCTGCCTGACGTCGTCGAGGTCGTGAGTGTGGGCAGAATATCTGGCGGCAATGGACTTGGCCAAGTTGAGGTGATCAAGTACCAGGCTGTCCTGGAAGCTTTGCCGGATGCTGCCTTCCGGTTTGCAGGCAGGGGGCCTGGTCTGGACGGTGAGAGGTCGGGTTTGACGCATGGGGCTTCAATCCTTAACCAACTAAATGGGGGTGAGCCCACGGCAAGACTCCTTAAAAAGAGAAGCACACTTACTATTAGCTTTCAACGGGTCCACGGGGTTAGTCTCGAAAGGTAGCCATATCCACGGATCGGAGATCCACATGGAAGACCCCCAACTCGCTGAGCCGACTACAGTGGTGGCCGATATCCAAGACCTGCTGCTCGATACCCCGGACGTTGAAGCGTTCCTTGAGGAGTTGGCCAGGCACTCGGCAGGCATGTTCAGCACGCCCGGAAACGAGGTTTACTGCGGCATCACGCTGATGCGTCATCGCTCGGCCGGGACGGTGGCAAGCAGCGGCGAGCGCGCCCGCATGCTCGACGAACTGCAGTACGACTTCGCCGACGGACCGTGCCTCCGCTCCTGTCGCGAAGTCACGCAAGTGCACATTCCCGATTTCGCCAAAGACAACACGTGGCCCGAATACAACAAGTTGGTCACCGAACACGGCATCCGGTCCGTCCTGGCTGTGCCGTTCCCCCTTAGCGATGACGCTGCCCGGGCGGGACTCAACCTCTACTCCGAACACGCCAACGCCTTCGATCAAGCCGCTGTGCAACGCGCCAACGACTACGTACAGCAGGCATCCAAAGGCCTACGCCTGGCGGTTCTCATCGCAGAGCACAGCCAGACCGCCAACAACCTCCGGGCAGCGATGGAATCCCGCACTGTGATAGACGTGGCAACGGGAATCATCATCGCCCAGAACCGCTGCACCCAACAGGAGGCGATGGAGCTCATCAAGAAGGCGTCCAGCAACCGGAACGTTAAGCTCCGGGTGGTGGCGCAGGCCATTGTTGAATCCGCAGGCGGCGGGCCTGTTCAGACCTATTTCAAGTAGCTTTCCTGCCCTTTTGTTGCGGGCGGCTGACCGGGCGTCAGCCCTGCATCGCGCCGATGATTGCGCCCATTGCCGTGAAGGTGACTACGTTGTAGCTGGCGTTAATCGCGAACAGTGTCAGGCTGCGGCGTTCGAACAAGTAATTAACGCCCAGTGCTGTTGCTACCCATCCCAGTCCAGCGGCCAACCCGGCAAGGGTTCCGAATGCGAAACCACCGCGGCCAATGAACGCCGCCAGAAACACGGCCATCACCAAGGCAAGGATGAACGAGCCCACGAACACCCGTGCCGTTCCGGACTTCAGTTGCTCATCGCTGACACCTGCGGCCTTTTGCCACGGCTTGGCGAACAGCAGCGAGTACCACAGCCCACCCACCACGAAGGTGGCGAGCGCGGCCAGAAGCACGGCGAGCCAATTGATCTGAATGTCCATCGGTGTCCTCTCAAGGGCGGGCAGTTCCTGAATGGACAGTACGTCTGTCAGCCCCCACGGTCTTGTAAAAATCCCGCACGCTACCCGATTACTTCCTCAAGCGGGACAAAAGTGGCGTACTCCGCCCCATAGTTCTGCACCACCTGCAGGTACTCCGACGGCGTGAATCCGCTGAACCGCCTGAACGCCCGGATGAGGTGCGGCTGATCATAGTAATCTGCCAGGTGGAGGAGCTCACGGCCTGGGACTGACCCTTTCGGGAGGGCGGCCGCCTGCTTCACGATCCTGTTGAAGCGGCACACGTCCGAGTACGCCTTGGCCGTGGTTCCACAATCCCGCATCATGATGCGTTCCAGCGTGGACGTGCTGATCCCCAAATCCCTGGCAAGCACGCTGATTTCCACGTCCTCTTTCGCAAGGGTTTCAGTTGCCTTTTGTGTCCTGGGATCTGCTCCGTAATCGGGTCTGAGACGGTGTTCGAGGAAGGCGGTCAGGGCCGCGAACGCCTGCTCCGGTTCCGCGTTGGCGAGGCTCTCACGCAGGTCCGAAAAGCCCGGTAAGAGACTTTCGGCGTCCACCACACGGTTCTGAAAACCCGACGGCGGCAGGCTGGTGAACGCCGCCAAGCCGTAAGGAGTGAGTCGGGCACCGACGTTGAAAAGATGGTCCGGGTTTTCGCTGATCAGGTAGCTGCGCTGCAAACCGGCATAGAAACCGGTGGAAACTTCCGTCTCCCTGCTGGTTTCCTGCTCGCCCGAACCGTTCAGGTCGCCGGAACTGTCCGGCCCGTCCCCGCGGTCCGGCGGGCTGATGAGGCGGTACGGGTCGGACAAATTCAGAATCAAATGCGCTTCGGGCCCGGGAAGAATTTTCTCGTATCTTGCCTGCGGCTCAGCACGGACCAGCCACAACCGGGTAACGAACGGCTGCAGCCCTGGCGGTGGCGGGCACTCTTGATAGAACACAGGCTCAGTCTAGGCAGGTCACCGCCACAGATCCCGCCCTTGTTCGAAACCCCCGGCGCTTAGCGGTGAGGGTAACGAACAAGAGCCGGTCCGACCGCAGCGATGAGCCCGGCTAAGACGAGTGGCAGTTACAGCAGGCTACGCAAAACCTGCGCCGCGCCGTCGTCGAGCACTGAAGCGGTGACTTCATCCGCAACGGCGATCACCTCGTCAGGGGCCTGACCCATGGCAACGCCGCGGCCAGCCCAAGTGAGCATCTCGATATCGTTGCGTCCATCGCCAACGGCCACTGTGTTGGCCAAGTCCGTGCCGAGCTTATGGCGCAAGGCCTCCAAGGCACTTGCCTTGGTGACGCCCTCGGCTGCGATGTCCAGCCAAGCAGTCCATCCCACCGAGTACGTCACACCGGAAAGTCCGATGTGCTTGATGGCCTCGTTGAACTCGTCCGAAGTGTTCTCGCTGCTGAAGACCACTACGCGGACCGCAGTGGAATCCAACATGGTCTGGAAGTCGACGCCGATGGACTCCATGCCGAAACTGGCGTCCTGGAAGCGCTCCGTGGAGAGGAAGTTCCCGTCCTCATCCTCCAGCGCGTACTTGGCGTTCGGCAGCCGTTCCCGCAAGGCCTTCAGGGCTGGAGCGGGATCGAAAGTTGCCTTGTGAATGATCTCGTAGCCCTTCTCCAACGACGGATCCAAGCGAAGGGTCACGCCGCCGTTGCAGCACACGGCGAATCCTCGCTCGAGGCCAATCTGCTGGATGATGGGAAGTGTGGCATTGAGCGAGCGGCCTGTGGCGATCATGACGTCGTGGCCGCTTGCCACCACGGCTTGCGCAGCGGATCGAACAGCCGGCGACATGTGGCCGTCGTGGTCCACGAGTGTGCCGTCGACGTCCAATGCGATCATGAGCTTGTTGTTGTTATTTGGCTGGTCATCGATGCCAGCAACTGGAGTATCAGTCAAAATAGTCATGCATACAGTAGAGCAGACACCCCAGACACTGAACTAGGACGGGCGCCACAGCTGTGGATTAACGGACGGTGAATAGTGATACTGCTGCTCGTCGTTGTCCCTATTTCCCGCACTTGTTCGAAATCCCCGCCGTGCAACGCCGAGGGTGCCGAACAGGAGCAGGCTTCGGTGGTGCAGGGCTAGGGTAGTCGGATGCTCTCACAAATGACCGGCGCTCAGTTGTCGGCACTGTACGACGCGGAAAATCGATGGGCCGAGGATGACGACTTCTTTCTGGCCTTCGTAAATGAGCGGCCGAATGGGCGGGTGTTGGATCTGGGATGCGGCACTGGGCGGATGACCCTGGCGGTTGCTGCGAATGGTCATGCCGTTGTTGGCGTCGACCCAAACCCTGACTCCCTTGCAGCTGCCCGAACGAAGCCCGGCGCTCATGCCGTCACGTGGATTGAAGGCACGTCGGCGGCGATCCCCAACGACGCCATGTTTGAAGTGGCCATCATGACGGCGCACGTGGCCCAAGCGATTAGCCACGACGGCGACTGGTCCCGAACGCTTCTCGACGTCTACCGCGCGCTCGTACCCGGAGGTCGATTTGTCTTCGATTCCCGCGACCCGACGGCGAGGGCCTGGGAGCACTGGGTTCCGGCGGAGACGCGGCATCGGCACACTCTTCCTGATGGCTGCACCGTGGAAACATGGGCCGAAAGTGCTCCAAAAAGCCACGGGCTAGTCTCTTTGACCGAGCACCGCGTCGTTAACGGCGTCCATGAAACCGAGACCTCGGTCCTCGCATTCCGCACTGAAGAACAGCTGCAACAGGATCTGGACACGGCGGGGTTCACTGTGGACCGGGTATACGGCGGCTGGCACGGCGAAGAAGTGGGCAACGGCCATGGTGAACTGATTCTGGTTGCCCACAAGCCCATCTAGATTTCCACCCTGGTTCGAACACCGCGCAGTACAACGGGGAGCGGTGCGAACGAGTGCGGGCTTGAACGCTATCCACGACTCGTCACAAGCAATCGTGGGCGGACGCCCGGGAGCAGTCCTGCACCGATCAGCTTCCGGCGCAGCCTCTCCGGGTTCTCAACGTCTGCCCATCCCCAGCGTGCGAATCCGAACCCCAGGGCACGAATCCGGTCTTCCCGCAGCTTCTCGATGTACACGGCTTCCTCGGCTGTGGCGCCGTTGCGTAGTTCCGGAGTGATGTATTTGGCTTTTCCGTCAAACTCACCCACAACGCCCTTCCGCCCCTCCCTCCCAGGCCACCAGAAATCACTTCGGCCAATGAAGCCGCCCATATCGCTGAAATCGTGCTGCAGCTCCGGCTGTTCGAAGCCGAGAAATTGAAAAGCTGCCCGGCTGAACGACTCTCCGGCAGATTCAGCCGAAGGAGATGCAAGCGAGAACGTTAATTCAGCACGGCGTCGGGCGGCAGCATGAGGGTGAGCTTGGACAGCCGCCGCGATCTGGCCCATGTCCAGGAGATTCGACTCCTGCTCCAATGCCCCCTTCTTCCAGAGCGCCCGCGCTACTCCGTCAGCCACGACTAAGGACTGGCTGAGCGACAAAGAGAACGCCACGTCCAAGGCAGTATTCAAGAGCCCGGTCCCCATGAATTCCCCGAACCTCTCGGGGGAGGCCTCAGGATTGACGAGGTATCGCAGTGGGAAGCCCCTATCCCTAAGAACATGCTGGCTGTCATTACCCGCACTCACTATGGACAAAGTGGGCCTGCGTCGTCCCGAGCGGCTTGGATTCGGAGCAATGCACTCCACGTAGGAGGGTGTCCGCAGGATGGGTATCCCCATGGCGAAGGCAGCAGTTTCCCGGCAAAGGACAAGGCCTGGAATAGCTCTGGCA
Organism: Paenarthrobacter sp. GQ52; assembly: GCF_059759005.1. Classification (NCBI taxonomy): domain Bacteria; kingdom Bacillati; phylum Actinomycetota; class Actinomycetes; order Micrococcales; family Micrococcaceae; genus Paenarthrobacter; species Paenarthrobacter sp. GQ52. The sequence goes on along the minus strand of NZ_JCAXEJ010000029.1, from coordinate 12,764 downwards.
GCCGCCGCGACCGTCCAAGCGAAGCGAATCCACGACTGAGCCGCGAGCCACCGGGATGTCTCAACGTAGAAGCCGCGACGAATTCTCACCAGCTTGCCTGCCATGAAGCTGCTGTGAACTGCATCCGTCCGGCCCCCGGAACGGAGAATGGCGGGGGTTTCAATGAGGCCGGGTGGTATGTCCATCACTCCACATTGCCCCGCCGCAGGCCATTGTTCAGCCGCAGATCACTCTTATGTGCACAACCAAGGCTGTGGAGGATAGGTGCCTACGAAAAATCCCGCCCTTGTCCGCCACTCGAGCCGTACAACGGTGAGTGGAGCGAACAAGAGCGGGATCGGCGGAGACTAGAGAACCGGCAGAACCTCAAGCCCACCAAGGTACTTCTGCAGTGCCTTGGGGACGTTGACGGAGCCGTCCGGGTTCTGGTGGTGTTCCAGGATGGCAACGATCCAGCGTGTAGTGGCCAGCGTGCCGTTCAGTGTTGCTACGGCACGGGTTCCCTTGGCGACACCTTCGTCATTGACCACGCGTTCACGGATGTTGAGGCGGCGCGCCTGGAAAGTGGTGCAGTTGGACGTTGAGGTGAGCTCGCGGTAAGCGTTTTGGGTGGGAACCCAGGCTTCACAGTCGAACTTGCGGGCCGCGGACATGCCCAGGTCGCCTGCGGCAGTGTCAATGACACGGTAGGGAAGCTCGCATTTGGCCAGCATTTCCTCTTCCCATGCGAGCAGGCGCTCATGTTCGGCAGCTGCTTCCTCAACCGTGGTGTAGATGAACATCTCCACCTTGTTGAACTGGTGCACGCGGATGATGCCACGGGTGTCCTTGCCGTGGGAACCGGCCTCACGGCGGTAGCAGGAGCTCTGCCCCGCGTAGCGGATGGGGCCGGCGGAGAGGTCCAGGATCTCGTCTGCGTGGTAGCCGGCGAGGGCCACCTCCGAAGTCCCCACAAGGTAAAGGTCGTCTTCAGCGAGACGGTAGATCTCGGCGTCGTGCTTTACATCAAAACCGGTGCCCTGCATGGTCTCGGGACGCACCAAAGTGGGGGTGATCATGGGAACGAAGCCGGCATCGATGGCCTGCTCCATGGCCATCTGCAGGAGTGCCATTTCCAGCCGGGCGCCCACACCGCGGAGGAAGTAGAAGCGTGAGCCGGACACCTTGGCTCCACGTTCCATGTCGATCGCGCCGATCAGTTCACCGATTTCCAGGTGGTCTTTCGGTTCGAAGTCCGTGAATTCGCGCGGAGTACCAACGGTTTTGACCACAACGTAGTCATCCTCGCCGCCCTCGGGGACACCGTCCACAATGAGGTTGGGGATGACGCGGAGCAGCTCTTCCTGCTTGGCCTGGGCGGCAGAGGCCTCTGCGGAAGCGGCCTTCACGGAGTTGGCCAGTTCCTTGACCTCGGCCAGCAATGCCTGCTTTTCCTCGCCCTTGGCCTGCGCCACCTTCTTGCCGAAAGCGTTCTGCTCGGCGCGGAGGGTTTCGTGGCGGATCAGGGCAGCGCGGCGATCGGAATCAGCGGAGATGATCGCGTCCACAACGGACTCGTCGGCGCCACGGGCGCGCTGGCTGGCACGGAACTTGTCCGGATTTTCGCTGAGGTCTTTTACGTCGATCACCAGACAAGAGTATCGAATCAGCCACGGATTTCCGGCCCGCAGCGGGCAAAGGTCGCCAGCCCCGACGGCGCGGCCAAGAGGGCACTGCCCAGGAGGATAGTGTTGGAGCACCATGAGCGACTGGATCCTGTACCTGATTCTCGCTGGGGGCGTGGCGTTTGCCGTCTCCAGCTGGTGGGGTGTGCGCCGATTGAGAGCCCGGCACATCAGGAGCGCGGTTCGGGAGGACTCCCACAAGCCCGGCCCGGGGGACCAGCGCGTCGCGGTCATCCTCAATCCCGTGAAAAACAACGCGGAGGTGGCCCGGCAAGCCATCATTGACGCTTGTGATCTAGCCGGATGGGACGCGCCAAAGTTTTTTGAAACCACCGTGGACGACCCCGGATACGGTCAGTCGCGCCAGGCGCTGGCTTACGGAGCCGACGTCGTTCTTGCGTGCGGCGGTGACGGTACCGTGCGCGTGGTGGCCGAGTCGCTGGCCCACAAGAACGTGGCCATGGGCCTCATTCCGCTGGGCACCGGAAATCTGTTGGCGCGCAACGTGGACCTGGACGTCACGGACATCGCCGACTGCATACAGATCGCGTTGTTCGGACATCAGCGCTTCATCGATACGGCCACCATGGGCATAGACAACGACATCACCGGCGAGTCCGCCCAGCACACCTTCCTGGTCATCGCCGGCATGGGCTTGGACGCCGAGGTTGTTGGCGACACCAAGGAAGATCTCAAAAAGAGCGTCGGCTGGCTCGCCTACACGGAGGCAGGCGTCCGCCATCTTCCTGGCCGCCGCAAACGCGTCACTATCACCATGGATGATCAGCCCGAGCAGGCACGGAAGATCCGCAGCGTACTGTTCGCCAACTGTGGCTTGATTCCCGGTGGGATCGACTTCATCCCCCAAGCCATGATCGACGACGGAATGCTGGACATTGTGGTGATGAGCCCGCGTAGCGCCTTCGGCTGGCTCGCCATGTACACAAAAGTCCTCTTCAAGCACAAGGCCAACCTGCCCATGATGAGCTTCTACCGCTCCGGGAAAGTCGTCATCCGCAGCCAGGAACCCATGGCTACCCAGCTCGACGGCGATCCCTCAGGTGAGGCGACAACGGTCACCGTGCAAGTGGAGCCAGGGTCCCTCCTGGTCCGCGTACCGAAGGCAATGACGGACTAGACTGCGCCGACGTCCGGCTGGGCGGCGTTCTTGTCGGCTTCCTCGGTTGCAGCCTTGGCAGCGGCGCGGGCCTCGGCTTGCTCCTTGATCATTGCTTGTTCTTCTTCAAAGCGGAGCCGGTCTGCACGATCGGCTTCATCGCCATTCCAGTCGTCCTGGTTCTCGCCTGTGGGCTTCGGATTGACGATCATGCCTTGGCCGTCTTTGTCATCCCGGTGGACAGACATGACCGCTCCTTTCGTTGGTACATTCATCCATCGTTTATGGATCAGGCAAGCATACGCACAGAAGCATCCTTACGAAAGGGGCCAACGTCCCGGCTGTGGATAGCGCCTAGGAACCCTTTAGGATCGATTCAACCCAGGCGTGCGCCGAGGCAAAGGCAGCGTCGGACGTGTGCGGGGCAACCGTGGCCGGCTGCTTGTCGGCACGCGCGTAGGATCCAAGGAACCGGGTTGCCGGACTGATCCGGTGGAGGCCTGCTAGAGCGTCGGCAACCCGCGAATCGGCGGCGTGACCGTCGGCGTCGATGCTAAAGAAGTAATGACCCAAATACTGTCCCGTGGGTCGCGATTCGATGCGGCTCAGGTTCACCCCGCGGGAGGCGAACTGATCCAGGATCTCCATGAGCGCGCCGGGGTGATCCTCAGGCAACGGCACCACAACAGTGGTTTTGTCCGCGCCTGTGCGGTCCGGAAGAAGACCTGGCTTGCTCACCAAAATGAACCGCGTCACCGCCTCGGGGTTGTCGCCGATGTCCTCGGCCAGAACATTCAGGCCGGGTTGCTCGGCTGCAACCAACGGACCACAAATTGCGGCTTCGTACGGAGTGTCGTCCTCCAGCAGTCCCATGGCGGCGGCCGCCGTCGACGATCCCGGAACGTAATCGGCGTTCGGGAGGTGCTCATCCACCCACAGACGGCACTGCGCCCAGGCATGGCCGTGCGTCGAGATCCGCTTGATATCGGAAACCTCGACGCCGGGCCGCGCCACGAGCACGAAGGTGATAGGGACAAGGGCCTCGCGGATGATCCGGAGCTCTTCGCCCGTGGCAATCGCGTCCAACGTGGCTGTGACGCCACCCTCCACCGAGTTTTCGATGGGGACCATGGCTGCGTCAGCTTCGCCTGCGCGAACCCGATCCAGGGCCGTGTTGACGTTGGTGCATGGAATTCGAGTGGCGTCAGCAGCGCCGGGTACCTGCAGGAGCGCAGCCTCGGTGAAGGTGCCCTCAGGACCGAGGAATGTATAGGTAACCGCTGACATCAAATATTCCTCGCTGGTTATATAACCGGGTTAGAGAACAACCGGCTTCAGGCCATTATCCGAAACCATCGGCTTCCCGGCCTCAAACCACATATCCATGCCACCGGCCACGTTCACAGCAGAGTAGCCCTGCCCCACGAGCCACTGCACGGCGCGGAAGGAGCGGCCACCGGTGCGGCAGATGACGAACAGGTCGTCGTCCGGATCGAGTTCGTCCAGGCGTGCCGGAAGCTGGTCCATGGGAATGTGTCGTGCACCTTCTGCATGCCCGGCCACCCACTCGTAGTCCTCGCGCACGTCCAGGATGCTGGCGTTGGCCGGAATGTCGCCCACAGGCACGGTATCGAAGTCGCTCATGGCGTTCCCTTCCCATCGATTAAGTCCAGCATCCAGCCTAGTCCCCGAGGCGTGCCACCGTAACTCGAAGAGCGGACCGCCCTTGCTTCCCGACGGCCGGACGTTAAGACTGGGACGGAAGCGCTCCCCGACCCTCGGCCCGTTAGGAGTACCCCATGGCTACTGGGCAACCGACCATTCTGGCGACATCCGGCGGTTACAAGCCGGGCGATCGCACCAGGCTCGAGTTCAACCATCTGATGCACTACGCCGTGGAGTTGTCCGGTGTGACCGGCCGCGCCCCACGCGTGACACACATCGGCACGGCGTCCGGTGATCAACGCTGGTGGGCTGCGGAAATGGATCAGGCAGCACGCATCGCGGGGTTCGACTTCAGCCACCTCAACCTCTTCACCATGCCCAACATCGAGGACCCGGAAGCGCACCTCCTGGAGCAGGATGTGGTCTGGGTGAACGGCGGTTCGGTGGTGAACCTGCTGGCCGTATGGCGGGCCCACGGACTGGACGGGATCCTGCGGAAGGCTTGGGAAAGCGGGGTGGTGCTGGCAGGCGTCTCAGCGGGCTCCATCTGTTGGTACCAGGGTGGCGTGACCGACTCCTTTGGCCCTGAGCTGCAGCCCGTCACCAACGCGCTGGGCTTCCTCCCTTACGGAAACGGCGTCCACTACGACTCTGAAGTGCGGCGGGCGCCGGCAATCCACAAGCTGGTGGCCAGCGGCACACTCGGTGAGACGCACTGCACGGACGACGGCGTGGGGCTGGTTTATCGGGGCACGGAACTTGTGGAGGTGGTGTCCGAAGTGAAGAACAAGGCAGCCTTCCGGGTAACCGCAGGTGCCGGCGAGAGCGTGGACGCTGTTGCTGTGGAGGAACGGTTGGAGTCGCGTTTCCTTGGTTGATCCTTACCTGCATGACATTTCGCGAATGACAGCTGTTGAGCTCCGCGATGCCCTGGCATCGGGCGAACTCTCCGCGCGTGAGGCCACCGCGCATTTCCTGTCTGCGATCGAATCGCGGAACAGGCAACTGGGCGCCTTCGTCACCGTCACGGCAGAACAGGCCGTCAAGGATGCCACGACCGCGGATCGGCTGCACGCCAGACTGATCCGCGAGCACCGACAAGACGATCTCGCCCTCCTTCACGGCGTTCCCACCGCGTTCAAGGACCTCACCGATGTGGCTGGCGTGCCCACAACGCACGGCAGCGCTGCCCTCGAGCACAAGCCCGCCCCGGAGGACGGAGCCCTCGCCGCAACCTTGAAGGCCCAGGGTGTCATCTCACTTGGCAAGACACAGGTTCCGGAATTCGGACTTACGGCCTACAGCGAAAACCGCGTCGCACCGCCGTCGCGCAATCCGCACGCCTTGGGGCGAAGCTCCGGCGGCTCGTCGGGCGGCAGCGCGGCAGCCGTGGCAGCGGGGCTTGTTCCGTTTGCACCAGGGACCGACGGCGGCGGGTCCATCCGGATACCGGCCGGTGCCTGCGGACTGGTCGGCTTGAAACCGGGGCGGGGCGTGGTGCCGTCGGGTGCGAGCGCGGGGGATGCAGCCAAGTTGGTGGTTGCCGGACCCCTGGCACGGACCGCTGCGGATGCGGCACTGCTGATGGACGCGCTGGTTCCGCGGAGTGATGCGCCCGACGGCGGTTACCTCGCCAATGTGGGGCGGGCGCAGGAGCCCCTGAGAATCGGCGTGAGCCTGGACAGCCCGTGGGCCGGCGTGTACCCGTTCGAGATCGAGCCGGAAGCGATGGACGCCCTGGAGCTCGGAACCAAGCTGCTGGAGAAGGCCGGGCATAACATCACCGAAGCTGAAATCCGCTATGACAACCGCTATCCCGAGGCGTTCACAACAGCTTGGACTGCCGGCGTCGGGAGTGCCCGGATAGCGCCCCAGCGCGAGGCGCTGCTGACCCCGCTGACCCGGACATTCCGGCGTCGGGCGCAACAGCGGAGCGCGTTGAAGGTCAACGAAGCCCTGAGTTTCCTGCGGCAGTTCGAGCACGATACCGTCACTCAGTATGCCGCGTGGGACGTGATTCTCATGCCGACCCTTGCGCAGACACCGAGGCCGGTTGGATGGTTCACAGGCGGCGGACACAGCGGTGAGCCGTGGCCGAGCGAGTGGGCCGGCGACGCTGATGAGGACTACAAAAGGCAGTGCCAGTACGCGCCATGGTCCTCCATGGTAAACGTGTGCGGACTCCCGGCAATCACCATTCCGGTGCACACCACGCCGAGTGGCCTGCCGATGGGGATTCAGCTGATTGGCCGGTCCGGGTCTGAACTGCTGCTCCTCCAGCTCGCGGCCGTCCTCGAGACCCGCTGAGACCCACTGGCGGTCACGTCTAGCATATGGAAAGTGGTTGCCCCGGGCATTCATCGATGTGACAATGCCCGCAGTCAGTGCCAGCATTGAGAAAATGAGCACACCTCAAACCACGGCTGAGTCCGCAAAGCCAGCGGGCGATACGTCATTCTTCGGCCACCCAAAGATGTTGGCCAGCCTCTTCTCCGTGGAAATGTGGGAGCGATTCTCCTTCTACGGCATGCAGGGAATCCTGCTCTACTACATGTACTTCACCGCCGAGCAGGGCGGTCTTTCCATTGACCAGGGGCTCGCCGCTGGCCTGGTGGGCGCGTACGGTGGTGGCGTTTACCTGTCGACGATCCTCGGTGCATGGCTCGCCGACCGTCTCTTCGGCTCCGAAAAGGTCCTGTTCGGCTCGGCCATCATGATCATGGCCGGCCATGTCGCGCTGGCACTCCTGCCGGGCATTCCGGGCCTGATCGCAGGTTTGGTGCTGGTTGGCATCGGCTCGGGTGGCCTGAAAGCCAACGCCACGGCGCTGGTCGGCAGCCTGTACGGCGAGAAGGACGAGCGCCGCGACGCCGGCTTCTCCATCTTCTACATGGGCATCAACATCGGCGGCCTCATTGGCCCGCTGGTCACCGGTTGGCTGCAGACAAGCTACGGCTTCCACGTCGGCTTTGGTGCCGCAGCCGTGGGCATGGCGATCGGCCTGGTCATCTACTCCCTGGGCCGCAAACGCCTTCCGGAGGAAGCCCACCGCGTTCCCAACCCCCTTCCCGCGAAGGATCGCACAAAGTATGGCCTGATCTTCCTGGCCATCCTGATCGTCATTGGGGTCTTGCTCGGCACAGGGATTGTCAACGCCAACAACCTGGCCCGGAGCATGGCCTACGCCGCAATCGGCGCCGCTGTGATCTACCTGTTCCTGATCTTCCGCAGCCCGCTGGTCACCGCCGTGGAGCGCAAGCGCGTGATCGCGTTCATCCCTCTGTTCATCGCATCTGCCGGGTTCTGGGCGCTGTTCCAGCAGCAGTTCACGTTCATTGCTGTGTACTCGCAGGAGAAACTGGACCGCAACTTGTTTGGCTGGGAAATGCCGGCCGCCTGGGTCCAGTCCATCAACCCGGTATTCATCATCATCTTCGCCGGCGTTATGGCTGCCCTCTGGACCAAGTTGGGCTCCAAGCAGCCGAGTTCGCCACTGAAGTTCTCCGCGGGCCTTTTCATCATGGGCCTGGCATTCCTGGCATTCATCCCGCTGGCCGGCGAGGGCAAGACTCCCCTGCTGGCTCTTGTGGGCATCCTGTTCATGTTCACCCTGGCGGAACTGTTCCTCTCCCCCATCGGCCTGTCTGTGAGCACCAAGCTCGCCCCGCAGGCATTCCACACCCAGATGGTGGCGCTGTTCTTCCTGTCAGTCTCGCTCGGCACCACGCTGGCCGGCATCCTCGCGGGCCTCTACAACCCCGAGGATGAGCTCCCGTACTTCCTGGGCATCGGAGGCGTGGCAGTGGTACTGGCCGTTGGCCTGGCTGCGGCATCGCCCGCGATCAAGAAGCTGATGGGCGGCGTGCGGTAGCTCCCGGCTCCTCCGGACACTCCCCCGACGCCGCGCACATCGGCTGACCACACGCAAACGGACCAGCGCCACCTATATCAAGGTGGCGCTGGTCCGTTTCTGTATCGCCCACGAATTTGGGTGGCCCGGCTGGACCTCAACGACGGCGACCCTTGCGTTAGGTGGTATTCCCACCTGACGCAAGGGTCGCCGTCGTACGCGGTTTAGAAGTTGTTGTTATAGCTGCTGCTCGAGGCGCCGATGGCGATGAAGAAGATGATGCCGAAGATCAGCGTCAACGCCACGCCGATGTAGCCCATCACGAGGCCGGCGATTGCCATGCCCTTGCCCGCGGGCTCGCGCTTCAAGGCGAGGTGGCCCAGGATCACGGCTGCGATCTGCGGCAGGATGAAGAACCCGAAGCCAACGTAGATTGCGATGCCACAGCACATGCTGGCGATGCTCAGGCCCTTGGGCTCAGCTTGCATGGCGTAGTACGCCGGCTGGCCGTACGGCGACTGCGGCTGGCCGTAGGGCTGCTGGCCATAAGGCTGCTGATTGAACGCCTGCTGCTGGTACGGGCTCGGCGGCTGACCATAAGGCGACGGCGGCTGCTGGCTGTAGTCACCCGGCGTGTATGCGCTGGCGGGCGGCTGCGGCTGCGTGTAGAAGTCGTTCTGCCCCTGGGCGTCCTGCGTGTACGGGTTCTGCCCGTGTGCGCTCTGCTCGTAGGGCGGGAGCGGCTGGGTCGCGTTGGCGCCGTGCTCAGGTGCACTCTCGGCTGACGCACCATGACCTGGCGAGTTTTCTGCCGGCGTGCCCGACTCGGGCGCGCTGAACTGTGCGGGCGGAACGTACTGCGGCGGTTCGTAGCCCGCCGGCTTGTCCTCGTTGCCCTTGGATGGCTGGTCTGACATAGGAATCCCCCTGGATTTGGTCTTTGATCCCAACACTACCGCCGCCGGGGGCACCACATAAGGTAACGCGGGTTCCGTGTACATGTCCCGAACAAATGCGAGGAACATCATATTGATGCATACGCATGGAATATTTCCGAGTCGGACTCGGTTTTCATAAGTAGCGCTCAAGCGGCGCTCACTTACGAATCTGCGGGAGCTGTCCCGCGAAGGAGGAATCATGGGTAACTTCGAAGGCAAAACCGCGCTCGTCACCGGCGGAGGCTCCGGCCTCGGGGAAGCGATCAGCAAGGACCTCGCAAAGAACGGCGTCAACGTTGTAGTAGTGGACGTTAACCTCGAAGCTGCCACGCGCGTGGCCGAACAGATTACGGCCGACGGCGGCAAGGCAGTCCCGTTCCAAGGCAACACTGCTGTGGCCGAGGACAGCAAGAAAGCAGTCGACTTCGCCGTGGAGAGCTACGGGGCGCTTAATTACGCCGTCAACAATGCCGGTATCGGCGGGGCCAGCGCTCCTGTCGGAGAAATCGACATCGAGGACTGGGACCGGGTCATCGCCATCAACTTGAGCGGCGTCCTCTACGGAATGCGCTACCAAGTCCCGGCCATCCTTGCCGCAGGCGCGTCCGAGGGCGCCATCGTGAACATGGCATCGATCCACGGCGCTGTCGCAGCTCCCGGCAATGCGGCATACACCGCGGCCAAGCACGGCGTGGTGGGCATGACCAAGAATGCTGCGGCGGAATACGGAGCCCAGGGACTTCGCGTCAATGCAATCGGCCCCGGCTACATCGATACTCCCTTGTTGGCTGCCGCACCGAAGGAAGTTGTCAGCGGGCTCGAAGCAAAGCACCCGCTGGGCCGTCTGGGGCAAGCTGAGGAGATCGCGAACGTCACCACGTTCCTCCTCTCCGATAAGGCCAGCTTCATGACCGGCTCGTACGTACTCGTCGATGGCGGCTACACCGCCGTCTAGCGTTATCCATTGTCGCTTCGCCCGGTTCGTTGGCTCCTTTTCGGGCTTCGGGACCGGGGCGGGGCGATCTTTTTTTGGCTAGCAGCCGCCCGTGAACGCGAAGTGAATCTTTGCCGCCTCGCCCATGGCACGGGCGCAGTAGCGGCGCCATTCAGCGTCACAGGGGCCGGATCCCGGACATTTCGTGTCAGCGGGCCCCAGTTCTGGCATGCTGGACCCCATGGCTAGCCGAGCGGGCACAGTTGCCCTTCCCCAGGACCTTGTTGACATCACAGCCCTGCTGGACGCGTATTTCGACGTAACTCCGGATTTGGGCGACCCTGCGCAGCGCGTGGCGTTTGGAACGTCCGGGCACCGCGGATCCAGTTTGAAGGCATCCTTCAACGAGCCGCATATCCTCGCGATCACGCAGGCAATCGTTGAATACCGTGGCCGTCAGGGCATCACAGGGCCGCTGTTCATCGGCCGCGATACCCACGCCCTCAGCGAGCCTGCACAGAACTCCGCGCTGGAGGTACTGGCTGCCAATGGCGTGACCGTCCTGGTGGACGCCCGCCACGGTTACACCCCGACGCCGGCGCTGAGCCACGCGATCCTCAAATACAACCGCGAAGCCGCGCCGGGTACACCCCAGGCTGACGGCATCGTGGTCACCCCCAGCCACAACCCGCCCGGCGACGGCGGCTTCAAGTACAACCCGCCCCACGGTGGTCCCGCCGATACCGACGCCACGGGATGGATCGCCGACCGCGCCAACCAGCTCCTCGAGAACGGCCTCCGCGGCGTCAAGCGGATGCCGCTGAACGATGCCCTGGCCGCTGACACCACCGGCAAGTTCGACTTCCTTTCCAGCTACGTGGATGACCTACCGTCCGTGCTGAACCTGGACGCGATCCGCAACGCCGGGGTGCGCATTGGCGCTGATCCCATGGGCGGCGCCTCCGTTGACTACTGGGGCGAGATCGGTGAGCGCCACCAGCTCAACCTCACGGTTGTGAACCCCACAGTTGATCCGCAGTGGGCTTTCATGACCCTCGACTGGGACGAGAAGATCCGCATGGACTGCTCGTCGCCGTCGGCCATGGCGTCCCTCATTAAACGGATGGCCGCGGGCGCCGATGGCACCGCCGCTTATGACGTCGCCACGGGGAACGACGCCGACGCCGACCGCCACGGCATCGTCACACCTCTTGTTGATGGGGTGGGTGGGCTGATGAACCCGAACCACTACCTCGCCGTCGCCATTGATTATCTGTACCGGAACCGCAGTGGCTGGAACCCGGAGTCCGTGGTGGGCAAGACTCTGGTGTCGTCGTCGATTATTGACCGTGTTGCCGCCGGTCTCGGCCGCAAGCTGGTCGAGGTTCCCGTGGGCTTCAAGTGGTTTGTTCCGGGCCTTCTGTCCGGCGAGGGTGCCTTCGGTGGCGAAGAGTCAGCCGGCGCGTCTTTCAACAAGCTCGATGGCAGCGTGTGGACCACGGACAAGGACGGCATCCTGCTGGCGCTGCTGGCGTCCGAGATCACGGCCGTTACGGGTCAGTCTCCGTCGCAGCTGTACAAGGGACTCACCGACCAGTTCGGCGCACCCGTTTACGCCCGCATCGACGCTGCCGCCACTCGCGAGCAGAAGTCCAAGCTGGGCAAGCTCTCTGCAGCCGATGTCACCGCTACTTCCCTTGCCGGCGAAGAGATTACGGCCAAGCTCACCGAGGCTCCCGGCAACGGCGCCTCGATCGGCGGCCTCAAAGTGGTCACCGAGAACGCCTGGTTCGCGGCCCGTCCCTCCGGCACCGAAGACGTGTACAAGATCTACGCAGAGTCCTTCAAGGGCGCCGACCACCTCGCGCAGGTTCAGCAAGAGGCAAAGGCGCTGGTGGACGGGGTTATCGCGTAGGGGCAAATTCGCGCCGCCATGGCCGCGGCTTCTTCCGCTGACGACACGCATATCCGCTAGCGACACTGAAACGGGCTGAGGCCGCCGTGATATGGGCGGCCCCAGCCCGTTTCTGTGTCCTCAGCGGCTCTCCGCGTCCTGCGTCCAGAGCCTGAGGATTCGGCGGATGGTGTGGTCACCTTCCGGCGCCATGTCCACCAGCGCTACCTGGTCAAGCACGACGACGTCTCCGGACTTGGGGCGCTTGCCATCGTGGTGCGAGATGTGCGGCCGATACCGTTCCAAGACGTAGTTGGGAGTGGCAATGCGCCCGCCTACGGTGTTTGCTGCGTCGACGATCTCCTCATGAAGGCCCTGAAGCAGCGGATTGTGCTCGATCAGGCTCACCGGGATGGACCCCATATGCCCGAAACCCGCCTCTTCGCCCACTCTCAGCCGGGTGCCTAGCGCACCCTTGACGGGCGCTTCGGCCAAGGCCGCGAGGACATCGGCGACGTCGGCACTCACGTCAGCGCCGACGTCGAACCTTAACAGCGTGATATGAAGCGGCCAGTCGCTGCGCGGAAACACCAGCCCCGGCGAGACGGGCTCCGTGAACGCCACCCAGATGAGGTTCCGCATAGGCATAGTTTGCCACCACGCCGGACAAACCATCTCTCACATCCCGGCCCTAAATCCTGA
>NZ_JCAXEJ010000028.1:0-34229 GCF_059759005.1 Paenarthrobacter sp. GQ52 | reverse complement strand
CCAGGAGTCTGATCCAAGCTCAAGAGGGGGCATAGATCTAGCATGGCGCCCTGAACGGACAGCTGGAACGCCATAAATGGATGGGAATTACTGCCCGTTTGTGTAGTGCACGGCGGGTCCTGGCATCAAAAGCCGGGACCCGCCGTCGTCATTCTGTTACGGGTGGCCGGGCAGGGACTCGCAGGCGATGCGGTCGCCGTCGGAGTCCAGTCGCGCGACGTCCCCGTACCACGGGTAGTAGGTGTCGAACCAGGCTTGGGCGGCCTGCCAAGTACTGAAACTCGTGCAGTTCTTGGTGTCACCAGGGTTGGCCGGCGGAGGAGGGGAACAGTTGTTCCCCGTGATTCCGCCGGTGCCTCCATTGACGAAGCGGTACATGAACGCGGCCATGGCGTCACGGGCCACCGGCTGGACCGGGTTGTACGCGCGGCAGCCGTAGCCAATGTCCCAACCAGTGGAGATGCCCTGCGATGCCAGCCACGTGATCTGTTGGTAGAACTGGCTTCCGACCTGGACGTCCACGAATGGTGAGGTGCTCGGCGCCGAGAACGCGGGATTGCCCCCGAACCGGTAGAGGAAGGCCGCCATGGCGTCACGGTTGACCGGGCTAAGTGGACGGTAGGTCTTGGAACCGTCCTGCTCCGTCCATCCTGTGGAGATGCCGCTTGCCGCGAGCCACGTTATTTCCTTGTAGAACTGGCTCGACGGCGTGATGTCGGTGAAGGGCGACGTCGCCGGGGGAGTGAAGGCAGGTTTGCCGGCGAGGCGATACAGGAAGGCCGCCATGGCGTCGCGGTTTACGGCATTCAGCGGCCGATAGGTCCGGCTGCCGTCGGCTTCCACCCAACCAGTGGAAATGCCTTGGGAAGCGAGCCATGAAATTTCCACATTGAATTGGGTGGACCCGTTCACATCACTGAAAGTGATGGGCCCAGGATCAACTGGGGTGGATTCAACAGCGATGGTTGGTACCGGGACCATGCTGGTGCCGCAACCACCCTGCAAGGTGGAGGAAATTGCTGCGGATTCAGCTGCATCAACGGTCAACTGCCAGCGGTATTTCACCAGCACCCAGTCCGTGACGTATTCGCAGGCGGTTCCGGCCAGCGGCGGCATCCATTCTGCTGGATCGCGGTCGCTCTTGGACTGGTTCACGTTGTCTGTCACGGCTTCTAGGGCCACGTCCAAGGTGAGGTCGTTGGCGTAGTCGCGCCGCTGCTCGGCCGTCCAGGCGCTCGCGCCGGAACCCCAGGCTTCCGCCAGGGGAACCATGTGGTCGATGTCGACGTCGGACGCAACAGTCCAGGTGCCGCCGTCGTACCAGGAGGTCCACTGCCCTGTGGCTACGGTGCAGCCCGAGCCGAACGTCACCGGCGACAATGACTCCAGTTGGAGCACCTCGGAGCGTGTGTCGCAGCCGTCGCCGTCGGCATCTATCCAATGCTGAAAGAGATCGCGGTCGTAGCCGGTATTAGTTTCAGTGGTGACGGATAAGGACGAGAAAAGTGTTGAAACGCTGGCCGTTTCTGCGGCCATAGCGGTTTGCGGCATAAAGACAGCCGCCGACGCGGTCAGCGAAAGTGCCGCCAACCACGAAAGTGCCTTGGGCATCTGGGTTCCCCATATTCGATTGTGTGCGCTCTGAGCAGCGCATTCTCTCGGATGCTACCCGCGGGGACCGGCAGATAAAGAACATGGTTTAGTTGTGGCGTGGCGGGGCTACGTCCGTCAGACTGATGATCGGCACATGGATGTTGGGGATCTTGTTGAAGACTGTGGATGCCCACCACCTTGGGCTGGATCAACATTCTCCGAAAGGCATCCCCATGACACAGCCGCACCCCGACAACAATCCGGATACTCCGGAGGTCAACCAGCCTCCGGCTCCGCAGCAGCCGGATTATTCCGCTCAGCCGCCGCAGTACGCGCAACCGCAGGTGCCCCAGCAACCGCAGCCTCCACAGCCGCAGTACGGGGCCCAGCCGCCTCAGCCTCAGTACTACGCGCAACCGCAGGTGCCCCAGCAACCGCAGTACCGGGCGCAGCCGCCTCAGCCCAACATGGCTTACGGTTACCCGCAGCCGAAGTCGAAGATCGCTGCCGGCCTTTTGGGAATCTTCCTGGGCGGCCTCGGCATCCACCGCTTCTACCTGGGCTACACCACCATTGGTGTCATCCAGCTGGTTCTCACGGTAGTGCTGGGCATCTTCACGTTCGGATTGGTGGGTCTTTGGGGCCTCGTGGAGGGCATTATGATCCTTGCCGGTGCTGAGTACTTCAGGAGGGACGCCAAGGGCGTTCCCCTTCGCGACTGACGCGGGAAGGCAAAACTTTGAGCAACGTCATTCACGATAAGCCCGAGCAACTCGAGCAAATCAGGGCAGGTCTCCTGCAGGGCGAAACAGTCTATGCGGTCTACGACTGCAATCCCGGAACGAGCGAGGGGAGGTAGATGGCTCCGCAGATAGATAGAAACCGAGCACGCAAAGAACAGGTGTTCAAGAAGTTGCGCCGCGAGATTCTCGCGGCACGTCTCAAGGTCACACTCGACCAGCAACTGAACCGGGAGACCTCACCTACCGTGAAGCGCCTTTCTGAAATGAAGCTGCCCCCGGTTGCGAAGCCGGTCTCTGCCCCGGCCAGGAACAGTTTCAAGGTGGACATGGCTCGATTGGGAGGAAGAGTTCAGTATTCCAACGCCATCCCGCAGGCGCAGCAAGGACGTCGCGTAGCCAGTTGAGGCCGACAAAGAAGAAGCCCCAGCCGGATTAACCGGGTGGGGCTTCTTGGTGGATGAATCGTCTGAGGTCGATGATCTCATGTCACCGTTATTGAAGACAGAAACGCCGCATGGCACAGTGAGCGGCATGACTCGAATCCTGATGATCGGCATCCACGCCAGCGCGCTCGACTACAGCAAGCTCCCTCCCGGACTCGATGAAGCCATCATGACCGAGCGGATCGAGGCCGGCTTCGGGGCGACCATCGCCGCCGGCTTTGATGCCGTGTCCTGCCTCATTGGAACTTCACCGGACGAGGCCGAATCGGAGATCCGTGCAGCGTTCTCGCGTGATCGTTTTGGTCTGGTGATGGTCGGCGGTGGCATCAGGATGGTCCCGGATTACACGGAACTCTTCGAGCGGGTGATCAACACTTGTAGCGCAGAGTCGCCCGGCATCCCGTTCTGCTTCAACACCTCGCCGGAGACCACCCTGGAGGCTTTGCGGCGCCACATCCACCCTTGAGTCGCCGTGGTGTAGGTTTGTGGCGCGTGCGTGTTAAATGCGCGGCAGTGTGGAGTATGGGCGACTCGGAAGTGTTCCTGCAACCCATGGCCGGACGGGTGGCTCCAACGGAATTTCCCCGCGGCCGTCGCGGATTACCAAGACCACTGCGCCTATCGCAGCGGCCAGGCAGATCATGCCCATCAGGACCAGGGCAATTACCAAAGCCAGAGACATCGCCATACCCTCTGGCTTCAATTTTAGTGCTGTTCCTTCGTGAGGACGTAGCCATTTTCCGCTCATCGGTGGCGCGTCCGTTGAGAAGCGAATCCCGCTGTGCCTATTCTGAGAATGAATCAGGTCCAGCAAGCGGCCTGGAGTTATCGGCGGGATTCGCATCCCGCGGAAGGTCATTTTTTCATCATGTCCCAGCAACTTCCCCTCGACGAACTGACCCTTACTCTGGCCCGGATCAAGGGCTTACTCCTGACAGAGGAAAAGGTAGATCGGGCCGTGCAGCTGCTTGCCGAAGGGGTCCGCGATGCCTTTCCGGGCAGTGCCGGAGCCGGAGTATCCCTCATTGATGAGCAGGGCAACCGAACCAGTGCGGGGGCAACGGATCCCCTGGTTATCCAGGGTGACCAGTCGCAGTACCGCCTAGGGGAGGGGCCGTGCCTGACCGCGTGGGCAACCGAGCGCACTGTCATCGTTGGCAACGCAGAGGCAGATGATCGTTGGCCTTTGTGGACCGAGTCCGCGCGGGAACTCCAGATTGCCTCAGTCATCAGCGTCCCCTTAATACGCGGAACCAAATGTCTTGGAGCCATGAAGCTCTATGCGGCCGCCCCTGACGCCTACAACCTGACGACGGCGCGTCCCTTGGAGAAGCTTGCGGCCTCTGCCGCCATCCTCTTGGACAACATTCAGAGCTCTGACACACCGAAGCGCTTCAGTGAAGGTCTGGTCGAGGCGCTGATCAGTCGGGACGCCATCAGCCGTGCACAGGGGTACCTCATGGGCCAACGGGGAATGACCGAGGAGGATGCGGTCCGGGAACTGCTGAACATGTCCCAAGCGTCGAAGCAGTCCCTGGCTTCCGTCAGCGCCGAGATCCTCAGCGGCGGGAGGAATGAGGACTCTTATGACGCGACCTGAGCGGAAACGTTGCGAGGGATTACCTCTTCAAGAACAACTCCAGCTCAAGGGTCTACGCAAAGCCTTGGCGAGCGCCGGTATCCCCGAGGAGGATCTGTGGCTGCGCTACTTTTCCATTGGCGGGATGGTTGGCGAATACGAGGTGGATGCCTACCTTCAGTCGCTCCACTCCCTGCCTGCCCTGCAGAGGGATCTGCTGGCGCACGCGGCAAATGAACTCATCGACGAACTGCCTGCCCTGCCCCGCGCGCCCTACGACGAACAAGTGTCTCTGAGCCGGCCACCGCTACCGGACAAAGGGAGGGAGCAGAGGCCCTAGGTTTGCGCCGAACGTGAACGCCCATGAGCGAGTGCGTCCTTGAGCGCGGTTGACGCTAGGGTCGAGGGCTGCCGGTGGTCACGGTTGATTATCGTCTTGCTCCGGTTCCGGGCTCTCTTGGATCCGCAGAGGAGACGTGCTGCCCCGGGGACGGTTTCCCCTCCCGTGGAAGACCTTCTGACAGGGTTTCGAAGTGTCAGCAGCCAGTCTGCAGGACGGGTAATTCTCGGTGGTGCCAGCGCAGGGGCGTGCCTTGCAGCCGCAGCAGCACTCCAAGCTCTCGACATCGGCTCAGCACCTAAGGGTGTAATCCTTGCCTACGGCTTCTTTCACTCCTCCCACCTTGCGTCCCGCGAGATCCAACGACGGGTTCGTGATCACCGCCGACTGACACACTCCCGGTTGGTCCTGAACGCCGTGAACCGCAACTACGCGGGCACACGGGCGGCGCTGAATGACCGTTATGCGTTCCCGGGAGGCCATGAGCTGGACGGCTTCCCTCCGACGCTGATGATCAATGCAGAACGCGACGCCATGCGTGCATCGGGTGACCGATTCGGTGCCGAACTGCTAAGTGCGGGAGCCGACGTCGAGCAGCACACGCTACCAGGTACCCGACACGCCTTCCTGAACCGACCACGCTTGGACACCTTCACCAGGGCTGTTGACCTCATGGCCGAGTGGTCTCTGTCTGGTTAGCGGAGGCGACGCCGGAACCCGGCGCCGCCTCCTTCCCGGCTCACGGGATCGGAAGGCCCCATCCCGTGAGGTCTTAGTGCGTCAGGCGCAAGGGTTTCCTTGGCTGACGATGCCGTCTTTCACCTGCTGGTAGCCAGGAACAGCGGTGTAGTTGTTTGTTCCGTTGTTGTCCCATGTTCCGGCCCCATTGTTGAAGGCTGCGGTAAGTCCGGAAGCTCCATTGAGGGGGACGGAAGTGGTCACCCAACCAGGGCATGAGGCAGCCATGGCTACGCCAGGCGCAGTGGTCCACGCTCCGGTGCCCACCCGATAGTGGGCGTTATAGGCGGACCAATTCTTGTTGGTCGAGTAGAACAGAACTGCGGTGTCTGTCGGCTCAGGGGTAGATGCACCGCTGCATGGATCGGCATGACTAACCACGCTGCCATTCACCGCTGCGATCCCACCGTTCAATGCATAGTTGTTGGTGTTGTTGTTGTCCCAAACGCCGCTTCCGTTGTTGAACGCGGCCGTTGCCCCGGTTGAGCCGGAGGGGATGGTGTAGGCAACCCAGCCAGTGCAGGCGGCGGTCATGGTTACGCCCGGTGCAGTTGTCCATGAGCCTGTGCCTACCCGGTAGTGCATCTTGTAGTCACTCCAGCCCTTGGCCGTGGAGTAATACACCTTGAGGTTGCTTGCCCCCGGTTCTGTTTGTCCGCCTGCTTTCGCGTTGATGTGCAACGCGAGGGAGGCGTTTTGGCCGACAGTGGCCTGGAAAGTCCCGGATGCGTCCACGGTTACCACGTCGCCCGCCGAGCAGCCAGTGGCGGTGGGCAGTCCCACAATCACGTTGCAGTAGCGGCCAGCGGGAAGGGAGCTCTGGAAGCTCCTGGTGATGGCATTGCCACGGTTGATCGCCACGTAACCTTTGTCGCCACGACCAAAGGCGAGGGCATTCGAGCCGTTATCCCACTTGTTGACGATCGGCGCACCATAGCTTGTATTGCGGAAGCCCACCATGTTCTCGATGTTGGTCTGCGCATGCTTGCACGTCCAGCCATTCTGGCCGCACACGGGATCCATGACTTCCCCGTTGGAGGCAACCGCCGGTCCTGTCTCATTGTTGGAGAAGGAATAACCTGAATGGATCGACGGGGACCCGTAGTTCCAAGCCAGTGTGAAGATCTGGGCAAGATCGTAGTTTGCCCCGTCCTTATAAGTGAGCGTTTCACCATTTCGCTCAGTGTCATGGTTGTCGACGAAGACCGCGGCGTTCTGTTGAGGAAGGAAACCGGCCCAGCTGGAGCCAATGCCACTACCTGTGATCAGCCAGTTGATGTTCCCGCCGTTGAAGGCCTCTTTAAGTTTGCGGGCGAAAGCAAACTCGTGGATATCACCGTTGCTGGTGTATTCCTCCGGCTGGATCGGTTCGTTAGCCCGGATAACTTCCTGGACTATGTAGAGCCGGGCACGGTCATTGACCCTGGAGAGAATTCCTTGCATGTCGTTGGCCGCAATATGTTTGACGGCGTCAATCCGGAACCCGTCAACTCCCAAGGCCACCAGGTCGTTGAGGTATCCGGCAATTCTTCCCTGAACGTAGGGGGAGGACGTGTTGAGGTCTGAGAGGTTGACCAGATTGCACTCCTGAACTTCCCATCGGTTTTGGTAGTTGGCGATGTCCCTTCGGCACGAGTGAAAGTCCTGCCCTTGGTAGTTTCCGGGATAGTCGTAGTGCTGGAATGAGGTTCCTGCCCAACCCGTTCCCCCGGCGCTCTTCCCGGACATGTGGTTGATCACGGCATCCGCAATCACTTTCACACCCGCGGTGTGGCAGGTGTCCACCATCTGCTTGAACTCGGCCCGCGTGCCCAGCCGTGACTCAACCTTGTAGCTGACCGGCTGGTAATGGGTCCACCATTCCGGGCCTTGAACGTGTTCTTGCGGGGGAGATGTCTGTACGTATCCGTATCCGGCTGGCCCGAGGTTCTCTGTGCATTCGCGAGCGATTGCATTCCACGTCCAGGAGAACATCACCGCTGTGGCGTCTTTGGGCCCGGGAGCTGCGGCGAGGGCCGATGGAGCAGAAGCTGTGGAGGAAAAGAGGGTGCCGAAGAAGGCCATGAGGACCAAAGCGGCCAATAACTGAAAGCGTTTCCCATTGCTGGAAAACCGGACTGCGACGTCCTCGTCGTGTGCTGGCATAGAGGTGAGTCTCCTCAATGAGGTGGCCGCTGCAGGCCGGGAGTCCTGGCAGCGGTTGACGCCGCCCATGTGGAACGGGCGGCCGCGTCACGATGACGGCTCCCATCAAGGTAGGCGGAGTTTGGCCAATAAACAAGAGCAACTTAGTAAAAATTGGAAGCGCTTGCAGAATGGAGAAAGCGCGTCTTTGGCACGAAAAAACTCGCGTGCGGAAGGACCGGTTTTTGACAGGTCAAAGCGTGGGGATGAGGACGAGGGGCCGAGCTAGAGCTGTACTGTCGGCTCTGATGATGAGGGGGCTACGGAAGGAGAAGTCGGCGTCGGATGTTCGACGACGGGCTGGTACCGACGCGCGGCGGGCTCCCATAGTGTGTGCCAGCGGTCCAAGGCTGATTCGCTGGAGGTGGGGGTTCCTGAATGGTCCGGGGCTGCATTCATTGTGTCTCCGAAGTTAATTTGGACTCAAAATTTAGTGCCTGAAGTATTATGTGACCTGAGCTACAGAGAGGTCAAGACCCAATGAGCGCCCCTTCCTCCTCGCCCACGCCGCAGATGCTGAGGCGGGCAAGCCTCAGATCGGTCTTGGACTTCATGAGGGCCTCTACCATCGTGACAATCTCGGATGTCATGGAGGGGACGGGGCTAGCGCGGGCAACTGCCATCTCTGTATGTGAAGAGATCGTGGACCGGGGCTGGATCACGGAGCTTGAAAACCAACGCGAGTTTGGTGAGTACCTCAAAGGACGTCCCGCCCGACGGTTCGTTCTGAATGAGGACGCAGGGTACGTTGTTGGCCTGGACGTGGGAGTCTCGAAGGTCACGGCGGTGGTGTCCAACCTTCGTGGGGAAATGGT
Organism: Paenarthrobacter sp. GQ52; assembly: GCF_059759005.1. Classification (NCBI taxonomy): domain Bacteria; kingdom Bacillati; phylum Actinomycetota; class Actinomycetes; order Micrococcales; family Micrococcaceae; genus Paenarthrobacter; species Paenarthrobacter sp. GQ52. The sequence continues at coordinate 25,794 of NZ_JCAXEJ010000028.1, read as the reverse complement.
GGGCAGGGCGAGCCAGCAGTTCCGTGGAGTTCAGATCACGGCTGATGACAGCATTCCGGGCTCCGATATCAGCCCCCGCGAGCGTGTATCGGCCATTGACAGTACGGCATGTGATGCCCTTCGCAAGGCCGGCGTCACCCCCGATGCGGTTCTCGCAGTCAGTGCCGGAATTGCGGCACCGGTGGGCCGTAACGGCGATGTATTGGTGACTCAACCCTTCTGGGCTCTTCTCGACGTTGGCTTGAAATCGGCGCTGAAGGATCTTCACGGGTGGACGGTACTGCTGGCAAACGACGGAAACCTGGCGGCCTTGGGCGAGCGTTGGCGCGGTTCAGCAGTGGGGGTGGACGACGTGGTGGTTATCCTCGCCAGTGAGCGCTTTGGTTCCGGAGTGATCGACGATGGCCGGCTTCTGCATGGTTGCGGCGGAGGCGCCGGCGAGCTGGCGTTCCTCAAGCAGGTTGAGGGGGTGGGGGACACCTTTGGGATCGCTCTCATGGCACGCACCTGGGCTGCCGAGGCCCTCACTGGAAATGACGAAACGCTACTCCGTGAATATCCTCCAGAGGCCATCGAAGCTGAACACGTCTTCGCTGCCGCTCGCCAAGGTGACGCTGTGGCACGGCGGATTCTGGATCGACTTGCCGATCGTATGGCACGGGTTATCGGGGCCGTCGCTACCATCCACAACCCGGAGCTTGTGGTGATAGGTGGTGCAGTTGCCAAGTCTGCAGGCGCGCTCCTGGACCCAATTGCTGAACGGCTGCCCCAATTCACCGCAACCCCGCCGCGCCTGGCGGTTTCACCTCTGGGTGATTCCGTGGTGACCATGGGCGCGGTTAGAAGTGCGCTGGACTTCGTGGAAAAGGAAACCCTGGATATCGAGCTGCATCACAGCTAGTTCAGCAGCTCCGAGAGCTTCGGGTGCAGATGGTCACTTTCAACCGCCGTGCGGGCCTGAGCCGCGCCTGCCGTCAGGGCACCGTCAATGGTGGCACCGCGGAGTGTCGCGGCGAGGAAGCCGGTCATGAAGGCATCACCGGCACCATTGGTATCAACAACATCGGCGGGAAGAGCGCTGACCTCGTGCCGTGCCCCGGAAGACTCCAGCGCGAGGGCGCCGTCTGCCCCGAGGGTGCAAACAGCCAAGCGGGGGCCGCGTTCCAGGCAGGAGCGCATAAGGTCCCACGGGTCCTCTGCGCTGTCATCACTCATGAACACCGTAGTGGCAGCGCGAAGGAATGGCTCATGGAATTCTGACGATCCGTCGTAGTCGTGCAGGTCCGCCCAAATGGGCGTCTGCTGAGCGTCCAGGCGTTGCAGTAGGAGCGCACCAAGTTCGCTGAGGTCAACGACGGCGACGTCGGCGGCAGCCACCGCTTCAGCCGCGATGCTGAGTCCGTGCTCGGTGGGCGTGGACGGAACTGCAAGGTACAGCGACACCCGCTTGCCGTCGTCGGACATTAAGTTGAGGTGGCGTTCGGTCTGCTCGGACGCTAACGGCTCGACGGCGACCCCGGCTGCCGTAAGGGCGCTGCGGATCCGCTGGCCCTCGGCATCGGTTCCAAGAGGCGAACACAACCGCACATTGACGCCGAGGCCCGCCAGATGCAGGGCCTTGCCAGCGGAGGTCCCTCCGATGGTGTGCCACGAACGGCGGGCGAACTGCATGTGGGGGACAGACTCCGGAAGGTGATCCAGGAGGATGAGCTGGTTCCAGGATGCGGGGCCGCAGACAGCTACAGAGGGAGGCGCAGGCATGGCCATATCCAATCACTCCTTCGATGCACAGGTACAGAGCTGTCACAGCAATGGCCGTCTGCGAAAGGCCCGAAGAGGGCTGTGCAACCTGCATGATCCAGCGCCGCAAGGACTGCACATTGCCCAATGACCCCCGAGTGCTCCACGGATACTGTGAAGTGAATCACTCGAAAGGAATGCATGTCATGTCCACCTCCGACACAGGGCACGATGACTACTCCATCACCAGGGTTCCCGCAACGAAGCGGAAGCACTGGTTCGGCATCGCGGTCCAACGCTTTGGTCAGACTTCTGACCTGAGCCAGTTTCTTCTTGGGGCAACTTTTGGCTTCGGAATGACCTTTTGGGACGCCTTCTGGGCCTTCACCGTTGGCGCTCTGATTGTGGAAGCACTCATGATTTTCGTCGGCATCGCCGGCATGCGCCAAGGCCTCACAACTTCCATGCTTGCCCGCTGGACTGGCTTCGGCCGCGGTGGCGCGTCAGTTCTTGGGTTGGCAATCTGCATCAGCCTCATCGGCTGGTTCGGCATCCAATCGGCCATCTCCGGCGCTGGCTTGAACCAAATTGTCCCTGAAGTTCCCGCATGGGCTTGGTCGCTGGGCTTCGGCCTTGTGGTCACGCTGATCGTGGTCCGGGGCTTCGAATCAATGCAGTGGTTGGCCAATATCACGGTGCCGTTGTTCATGATCCTGATCGGCTGGGCGGCGTGGGCGGAACTGAGCAACCACTCCATCAGCCAGCTCATCAACGATGCCCCTCCGGGTCCAGCACTGGATTTCGTCACCGCTACCACCATCGTTGCTGGAAGCGCAGTACTCGGGGCAGTCATTACACCCGACATGACCCGCTACAACCGGACAGCTGGCGACGTAGTCAAGCAGACCGTCGTCGGCATGACGCTCGGCAACTACACCATCGGCATGATCGGAGTCCTGCTGGCCCACGCCGTAAAGACGGCGGACGTCACACAGATCATCTTCTCCTCGGTGGGCTGGGTGGGCATCCTGATCATCGTGCTTGGCACATCCAAGATCAACGACTGGAACCTCTACAGTGCCGGGCTCGGCGTCGTGTCGTTCTTCAACAGCGCCATGAACAAACGCCTGAACCGGGGACACGTGACCCTGCTGCTGGGTGTGATGGGAAGCGTGTTCGCGGCGATCGGCATCCTGGACAAGTTCATAGACATCCTCATGGTGCTGGGCGTCGTCTTCCCGCCGGTCGCCGGCATCATCATGGCCGAGTACTTCGTCGTCAAGAAATGGCGGCCCCTCCTGGAAGCAAACCGCGACTCAGGACTTCCGCCAGCCAAATCGCCCAACTGGATCCCTGCCACTTTCGTTATCTGGACGATCTCGGCGGCACTGGGCTACTACGCCACCTTCGGGCTCCCTGCCCTAAACTCCCTGGCCGCGGCGTTCATCCTGTACATCATCGCCGGGAAACTGAACCTCCTCCGGTCATACGGCGACACCCAACCAACCATTGAACCCACCACCAAGGAAGAATCGGTAACTGCACCATGAGTAGCCTGAGAATCGGCATTGACGTCGGCGGCACCAATACAGACGCCGTGCTGCTGGACGGCGGGCAGGTGCTCGCCACCAGCAAAGTACCCACCACGAAGGATGTCACCAGCGGCATCACCCAGGTGCTCACCGCACTCAAGGAACTGAACGGCTTCAGCCCGGCCCACATCCGTGGCGTGATGATCGGAACCACGCATTTCATCAACGCCCTCATCGAGGCTCGGGACCTCAGCCCAACCGCTGCAATCCGTCTGGGTCTGCCCGCCACGGCTTCGCTGCCGCCGTTCACGGACTGGCCTGACACCCTCACTAAAGCAGTCAAGGGCCGCGCCTACATGGCCCATGGCGGTCACGAGTTCGACGGCCGCGCCATCAGCCCCTTTGACCCCGACGAAATTCGGCGGCACGCTGCGGATATCGCCACACACGGCATCCGTTCCGTTGCCGTTTCCAGCGTCTTCTCGCCTGTCAACGACGAATTCGAGCAGCGCACCCTGGCCATCCTCCGCGAAGAACTCGGCCCGGAATTCCCCGTTTCCCTCTCGCACGAAATCGGCAGGGTAGGGCTCTTGGAGCGCGAGAACGCAACCATCGTCAACGCCTCCCTGGCCGAAATGGCGAACAGGATTGTTGATGGCCTGGCGAAGGCCGTCCTGGAGCAGGGCATCACGGCGCCCCTGTACGTCAGCCAGAACGACGGCACCCTCATGGACATCGAATACACGCGCCGCTACCCGGTGGCCACCTTCGCCTCAGGGCCTACCAACTCAATGCGCGGCGCGGCGGCGCTCTCCGGCTTCACCGATTGCCTGATCGTGGACATCGGTGGCACCACTACCGACGTCGGCGTTTTGGTGAACGGCTTCCCCCGAGAATCAAGCACACATGTCCGGCTCGCGGGCCTGCGAACCAACTTCCGGATGCCGGATGTCCTTTCCGCGGGCCTCGGCGGCGGGTCCCGCGTGCGGAACGATCAAGGGACTGTGGGCCCGGATTCTGTGGGGTACCGTCTCACCGACGAGTCGCTGGTCTTTGGCGGGTCTGTCCTGACGGCAACGGACATCGCCGTCAGGAGCGGAAGGGCCGACGTCGGTGACGCGTCTTTGGTGAGCCACATCAGTGACGCTGTGGTCCGGTCAGCCCTGGAACAGATCGACCGTACCATCGCCGACATTGCTGATCGGATCCGGACCTCGTCTGCGCCTTTGCCGGTTGTCGCCGTCGGCGGTGGCTCCATCCTGCTGGCAGACAAACTGGATGGCCTTGGAACAATCCACCGACCCGCAAACTTTGACGTCGCCAACGCCTATGGTGCCGCTATCGCGCAGATCAGTGGCGAGGTGGACCGCGTGTCCTCCATCGCCGACGGCGACCAAAAGCGAGCCATGGAATCTGCGCGGCAGGAAGCCGTGGACCGTGCTGTTGCTGCCGGGGCCAACCCGGACACAGTGACGATTGTTGAGCAGGAAGCCATTCCCATTCCCTACCTGCCCGGAAATGCCATGCGCGTTCGGGTCAAGGCAGCCGGCAACCTCACGTTAGGAAAGTGAAATGACCTTGCAAGTGACACACCGCCGCAAGCTGAAGAGGATCACTGTAGAAGATATTGACTCGCTGGCTCGCGGCGCGGCCATCCTGGGAACCGGGGGAGGCGGCGATCCTTACATCGGCGCCCTCCTGGCAAAGCAAGCCATCCAAGAGTTCGGTCCCGTGGAACTGGTATCCCTCGAGGACTTGGCAGATGACGCCTTCATTGTTCCCGTGGCCGCGATCGGTGCCCCAACGGTTGCCGTCGAGAAGCTCGACACAGTGGAGAACCTCTACCTGACCATCCAGAAGCTCGCCGCATCGTTGAACCGGACCGCCACTCACACGGCATGTCTGGAGATCGGCGGATCGAACTCGATGCTGCCAATCGTTGCCGCGGCACAGCTGGGAATTCCCCTGATCGACGGCGACCTGATCGGCCGGGCGTTCCCGGAAATACAGATGGGAATGGCACCCCTGTACGGAATTCACGCCACTCCCATGGCCCTTGCCGATGAGAAGGGAAACACGCTTGTCATCGAGGCCATTGACTCTTTCTGGGCGGAGCGCTTTGCCCGGCAGGCTTCAATCGAAATGGGGTGCAACGCCTTCAACAGCACCTACGCAATGACCGGCGCCCAGGCCCGTGAGAGTTTCGTGGACGGATCCATGTCATTCGCCATCACCATTGGCGATGCCGTTGCCAACGCGCAACACAACAACCTCAACCCCTGTGATGTGTTGGCGGAAACGCTCAGTGGTCGCATTGTTCATCTGGGCAAGGTGGCTGATTTACAGCGCCAGACCACCGGCGGCTTCGCCAAAGGCCAAGCCATGATCGAAGGAATGGGGCCCGATGCCGGCTCCGTTCTTTCGCTGCACTTCCAGAACGAGCATCTGCTCGCCACCAAGGACGGCACGGTGGTCACTACGACGCCGGACCTCATCATCGTGGTGGACGCCGAATCCGCAGAACCGGTTACCACCGAGAACCTGCGCTACGGCCAACGGGTCTGCATTCTGACCGCGCCGAGTGATCCCCGCTGGCACACCACAGAGGGCCTCGAACTGGCCGGGCCGGAGTACTTCGGCTACGGCGTCCCTTCGCACAGATGGGACGGGACACTGGAAGACCACACCGAGTCAATCGAGCGCTACCGCGCCTGACCGCCGTCGGACTCCCGCCGCCGCGTCTCCGACCAAAAGTTGGTGGCGCGGCGGTGGCATTATGGGAGGTAATCATCGAGGAGAACGGGAGCGGCAGAATGATTCCCCCGATCCCGCTGTGGTCCGTCATGAACCATCTCCCTGCGGGCGTAATGGAGAGCGTCGGGGAACAGGGCGATAAGACCGTATCGTCGCTGATTGCCCTCAGCGGTTCCCTTACCGACGTCAATCGCCAGGTCCGCGAACGTCGCAACCTCGACGGCGATCCGCTGGTTCTGCAGGGCAGCATTTTGCTGCCTATGGAGCCGCTGCCGTCCGGCGTCTCCTGGGACGTTGAAGCGCTGTTGGCGCTCGCGGCGGCGGCCGGCGTCGTGACCCTTACGGTAAAGATGCCAACCGACGACGGCGCGTTGCCGCCTAATGTGAAAAGGCTCGCCGAGCGTTTGGGCATGGTGGTGCTGACAGTCCGCAACACCTGGCAATTCGGCATGGCGGCGCAGGAGCTGCTCTCCGGGGCGGCCCACCTTCAAGGCATGTTGATTTCACGTGTGGCATCCGAATGCCGAACACCCTACGGCTCGCTCAGTCATCTGCTGCAGCGGATTGGGGTGGCGATCGGACATGAAGTGACGCTGGTGGATCCCTCGGGAAAGCTGATTTCCGCTGACTCTCTGAGCAGCGCACCCGATCCGGAGACGACAGATTCACCGGGTTCACCGGCGGAAATCCTGACGCCGGTCCACAGGGAGCAAGAGAACAGTCCGCGGCTCAGGGTGGTCACCGGCCCCTCGCTGGATCAAGAGCGGTCCGCCATTCGCGCAGCCTTGGAAGTAGCGGCGATCGCGGTTTCGGAGCTGCTCTCCCGGCAACGGCTGGAGAGGGAACGCGACGCGCGACACCGTATCGCTTTGCTGGGGCAGCTGATAGATGACGTTGGCGACGTTACCCCGTCCTTCCGGGCGAGAGCACTCGAATTGGGCTGGACTTTGGACGGCTACCACATCGCTTTCCGCGTGATCACCCGCGAGTCCGTGGATCTTGTGGCGCGAAAGCCAGACCTGGACCGTGTGTTGATGCGCGAAAAGATCCAGGCTACAACCGTTGAGCAGTCGGACGGTTGGTCCGGATGGATCAGCTTCCCGTCCAAGCCGGGGCCGGCGGACGTCAGCCGTGTCAGCAGTGCGCTGCGCCGTGCCCAACGGGATCTTGCGGCAACGATTGCAACGCAATTCGGAGTGGGCCGGCTACAAGCCCAACCTGAAGGGATCGTGAGCTCGCTCGAGGAAGCAAACGATGCCGCACGGATCGCCGGGGCCAGGGAAAACTCGGGATATTTCGTTCACGTGGACAGGCTGGATATGGCCCAACTACTGCTGATCTGGACTCGCACGGATACGTTCAGGCCCGCTGCACGCGAGCTCCTTGCTCCGCTGCTCAAGTCCGGCCCGGAACTCTTGAAGACTCTCACTACTTTCTTGGACTGCGAATCTTCATTGACGGAAACAGCAGCCATCCTCAACGTTCACCGCAACACGGTCAGCGACCGCATCAGGCGAATCCAGTCGCTCATTGCCATCAATCTGGAAGACCCGGAAGCGCGGCTTGCGTTGCAGCTGGCTTGCCGGAGTGTGCTGACGGATACGCCGGAGTAGGAGTGGATCTATATCCTTAAGTTATGAGTGACGTAGCGCGTTCCACCATCGCCTTCGAAGGGCATTTCGCACGGGAGCTCCCGGAGCTGGCTGTTCCATGGCGTGCGGAGGAGGCTCCGGATCCGCAGCTGCTGGTGCTCAACCAGCCACTCGCCGTCGAACTTGGTTTTCATCCTGACTTTCTCCGGAGCCCGGAGGGCGTTCGGCTGCTGATCGGCAATGCCATGCCGGAAGAAGCGACTCCGGTGGCCCAGGGCTACGCCGGCCACCAGTTCGGCTGGTACTCGCCGCGTTTGGGGGATGGGCGCGCCCTCTTGCTCGGCGAGGTTTCCGGTGCAGACGGGACGCTTCGCGACATTCATCTCAAGGGTTCGGGGCGCACCCCGTTTGCCCGGAATGGTGATGGCCAGGCGGCGATTGGTCCCATGATGCGCGAGTACATCGTGAGTGAGTCCATGCATGCCCTGAACATTCCCACCACCCGGTCCCTCGCGGTGGTGGCCACAGGGCGTCAGGTTCAGCGGGAGACTCTGCTGCCGGGGGCCGTTCTGACAAGGGTCGCCAGCAGTCACCTGCGTGTGGGCAGTTTCCAATATGCCAGGGCATCCAATGACATGGATCTGCTGCGCCGGCTTGCTGATCATGCGATCGAACGCCACCACCCGTCGTCGGCTGATGAAGCAAACCGCTACCTGGAACTCCTCAAGGGCGTCATTTCAGTGCAGGCGAAACTTGTGGCGCAGTGGATGCTGGTCGGATTCGTGCACGGTGTCATGAACACGGACAACATGACGGTGTCCGGTGAAACCATCGACTACGGTCCGTGCGCCTTCATGGAGGGTTTCGATCCTGGTGCGGTGTACAGCTCGATTGATGAGATGGGACGCTACGCCTACCGCAGCCAGCCGGTGGTGGCGGAGTGGAACCTTGCACGTTTCGCCGAATCGATTGCGGCCCTGATCCACCAGGATGAGGAGCAAGCGGTACACCTTGCTGTCGAGGCGCTCAATGGATTCCGCCAGGAGTACAGCGCCACGTGGTTCAACGGCATGAAGGCCAAGCTTGGGCTGCCTGAGGAAATTGACGACGACGTGGCCTCACCTTTGGTGGATGACCTCCTTCAGCTGGTTCAGGAGGCGCGCGCGGACTACACCTCGTTCTTCCGGAGCCTTGGAAAGGCAGCCCGCGGGGAGGCTGAGCCCGCGCGTCGGCAGATCCTGGACCTGGCCGCCTTCGATGCATGGTTGGAACGCTGGCGGGCACTCAATCCGGATGCCGAAGCCATGGACAGGGTCAACCCGATCTATATTCCACGGAACCACTTGGTGGAGGAAGCCCTTGCCGCCGCAAGCGAGGGGGACACAGGCCCTACGGAGCGCTTGCTGGCGGCCGTGTCCGACCCGTTCAGGGAACGCCCGGGCATGGAGAAGTACGCCGAGCCCGCCCCGGAAAGCTTCGGCCCCTACCGGACGTTCTGCGGAACTTAGAGAACGCGGCACCTAAGAAAAGCAAAGGGCAAGCGACCCGAACGGCGTCGCTTGCCCTTGACTTGTTGTTCGCGTGTCCTAGCTCCAGACGGCCCGAACCACCATGTCTGCGCCTGCAGCCAAATGGTGGCCGGTGTGGCCTGCATCGAGAACGCACACGTCCTCGGATTCAGGGGCGCCTGTTGATACGAGGCACTCTGCTGCCCTGAAACTCAGGAGGTCTACGGGGAGGCTGTCGCCTATTTGAAGTTCACTCATGATGCCCTTTTGCTCGTCCGGGCGTCACTCTAAGTGTCTACGGCCCGGTAGGTCGTTGGAGATTTCTCTTTGGGACGCCGGACTTCATCAGCGGATAACTCCATACTGCTAGATAGACGAGCTTTCGTCTACGCGGGGTTACCTAACACTTAGTTGAAATTTGTGTGGCGCACGATTGCCAGAAGCTCTTCGCGGAGGTCCTCGGAGTCCAGGTTGATGGCTGCGAGCACATTGTTTTCTTGGCGGTGCGATTGCTCCAGCAGCGTCATCCCCAAGTCGGTAATGGATATCAGCTGGCTGCGTCGGTCGAATCGATTGGGTTCACGACGGATGAAGCCTCGCGATTCAAGCCTGGTAAGCAGCGGGCCCATGGTTTGGGCTTGCACCCGGACGCTTTTTGCCAGGTCTCCTGGCGTGATAGGCCCTGCCGCGGCAACGGCGTCAAGGGTAAGTACCGCAGGATAGGTCAGACCCAGCGGGCGTAGTTTGTCGTTCCATGCAAGCTCCACGAGCCGCGCTGCCGTGGACAGCAGCCGGCTGGTTGGCCATAGTTCCATATCAGGCATTCAGGCACCCCCACGCTTGTAAGAATAGTCAGCTTACTTACTAAGGCTACATTAGGGCTGCAGCGTTGAAAGCTGACTGCCGGTCAGCGACCGGCTCGCAATAGGGGCACGACGGCGGAACAACTCCGACGCCGATGCTGCAGATGCCCTGGTCCTCCCTCTTAAGATGCCGGGGCAACAGCAGGGATCATCGACTTCATTTATTGTGCGCTGTGGTTCTCTTTCGCCCTCAACTGGGCCGCGCGTTCCCTGACCATCTCGAGAGCCATGGGGAGCTCCAGCCGCCCCGCGACATACTCGCGGACCACTTGTAGGCCGGTGGCATCGGGTATCGCCCCTTCGAGATCCCAGCTGGCAAGAATTTCAGTCATGGCCTCCCGGCGCTTCTCCACGGGGTCCGTGGACGGAGGCGCGATTTTCTCGAATGACATGTCAAGCTCCTGCTTCTTTTCAGGGCCCAGTTGCCGTGGAGGCTGATTGGAACCGTTGGTGTAACGCACTAGCTCCTAGTGCAAAGCACCGCAAGTGCCATTCCGGACTCAGCACGTGGAGTGCCCGGCTTCACGTTCCCGAGAATTAGTATTCCCCCTCTACCTAGCCTTCACATTCGGTGCAGTACTTCTGCCCGTTGGTTTCCCGTGCGAGTTGGCTGCGGTGGTGGACCAGGAAGCAGGACATACACGTGAACTCGTCATTCTGGATGGGGACGATCTCAACCTGAAGTTCCTCGCTGGAAAGGTCAGCGCCGGGAAGTTCGAAGGCGTCAGCCAGCTCCCCTTCGTCCAGGTCGATCGTGTCCGTGCGTGCAGCACCCTTGGCCGGTGCCAGCCCTGCCAGAGGCAAAGCCTGTTCCTCTTCGGGCAGGGCCCGCGGTGCGTCGTAATCGGTGGCCATAGTGGTGAACCCCCTTGTAAAAGTGCCTGTTTGGTTATGTGCGCACTTAGTAACTCCGGAGGTTTGCACTGTATTCCCGCTCAGTCTCTCTTGTGGACTCTGCGAGGGTGACACTTCGTGACCGGACGTTGCCGACGTGGCACCTGTGTGCATACTAAAGGTGACTGAAACTTGTTGGTGGAGCTTAGGGGGAGCAATGAATAAGTGGACCTGGATCTGGGTACTTACGGGAACGGCATTTCTTGTGTTCGTTCTGCCGTACATCATGGCAGCGTTTGGTGCTGCCCCGAATGGAACCGAAACTCTCCTGCTGGTCCTCCTACTCTGGGTCGCCACTTGGATGGTAGGCCGTCGGCGAGCTCGAGAGAGTGCAACAACTAGATAAGACTCGAAGTTGACCAAAGACAAGAAGGACCGCGCAGAATTGGCGCGGTCCTTCTTGTGTTTCATGGAATCTAGCTGCGCGTCGACGCCTGCGTTCGCAAGCTGACGTTCTCTGAGAACGCGGGCTCGTATTCACAGAACGATCTTAACGGCCAGACTCTTTCCACCTACAGGAAGACGATGCCAAAACGACGGTGGACACCAACCAAGTTGGTGTCCACCGCTCCCTGTTCAGGAAATGTTGTGCCAGAAACAGCGGGTCATGGTGATTATGCAGCCGGGGCCATAGAATCAAAGCGTGAAGTTCGAGGTTATGGCCCTCTATCCGCACCAAAGACCGTACCGCGCTGAACAAGGACCCGACTGCTATCGGGTCCATTGTTCTTTAACGGCGGAGCGCGCCACCCCGTTTTGTTACCCGCCTTCCGGGTCAGGAAAGGTCGAACGCCGAACGTCCCGCGCCTCGCTCTGCACCGTGCACCTGCAGGGCGTGGCGCATGGCCTGGCGGTTGTCTTCAGCGAGTTCAGGTTGGCTGGCGACTCGGTAGAGGTCCGCTGCCCACTGGAATTCATCGGCAGCAGCGCGGAAGCGGGCTTCGTCGAAAAGCCGCCTGCCGATGTGGTGGCGAACGTAGGCTTCCTCTTCCGGCGACCGGACTGTTCTGAGCGCTTTTTCATGGAGCACGGCGGCCTCGTGCCAGCGGTACTGACGCTGATTGATCTGCGCAAGGACCAGCAACAGCTCCCGGCGGTCAGGTGTGTGGGGGAGTAGTTTGAAGCCTTCGTCCAAGGCTTCAGTCTCCCGGCCAAGTAGCGCAAGATACCTAATGCGTTCCACGGGAGGACACTCGCCTGCTAACGCAGCTTCCAGGGCTTGACGGTCGATCACCACGTCACGAAACGTGGCAGGATCAGTACGCCAAAGACTTGCAGTATCTTCCACCGTGATGTGCCCCCCATAGGCTTGTTACGGAGCCAACTGAGTCGCAGCACTGTCAATGGCAGGCTGCCGGAACCTCCATGATCTCATGAACGGTTGGGCCCGCAAGTTCGCCTCAGCCTCGCTGGCATCAGTGGAGTTGGCTGTCCGGGGGAGTAGCCCGCCAGGAGTGAAAAGGGACTGTCAGCCCTGCGCGTGTGGGTGCGCAGGTGAACGGCCCGGCGAGTGCGACCACGTCAGGTGCCAACGGCACAACACGTACCAATTGGAGGTCGTTGCTGCCCGAACCAGCCCGGATGGTTAGGGCGTCGCCCGAGCGGCTGATCCGAATGCGGACCCGCCCGCCGTTCCAGTCCGGGACAGGCGCCAAGGACCAGTCCGAGAAGCGGTCCGTCACCACCGCGCCCACTTGAGCGGCGCCGTCGGCGAATTCCACACCGGCCTTGATCCAATGCTCGGCGCTGATGCGCACGAAGATGCCTGCTTGGTCGAACTGTTGGGAGAACGCGGCAGTGAACTCAACCTCCATGGCACTGTCCTGCGGAAAGGGCGCGAGCAGCGCGTGCTCGGTGTCGTGGATGAATCCGTAGGACGTCACGCGCCAAGCGTCGCTGCTTTCGGCTGCAGTCACCAGAAGGTCACCTGCCTGCTCGACGACGGCGGCCGGCCGGTTGGTCCACTCGCCGCGGCTCCAGGGAATGTCAGTTGGCACTGGGCTCCTCGATGTTCATGAATGGGTAGGCGCTTTAGGGGGTTGTCCCGCCAGGGGTGGTGGGTCCCGGTCCAACAAGTTGAGCCCTCAGCCGGACCGGGATGCCCTTGTCGGTGAACTCTTTGTCCATGCCTTCCTGCGCGGTGGCGTACTGGCCGTTTTGGACCGCGTAGGTCTGGAACTCCCAGTTGTAGACGCTTGACCAGAGCTGTCCGTGGTCGTTCAGGTATCGGCCGTTGTCCTGCAGCCTGGCCACGCCGTACCAGGCGTTGCCGCCGTCAAGACCGATGGCCTTAATTCCTTCATCGGAGATGGAGTAGGCGAGCCAGCCTTCGGCGCAGCCGAGGACGGTGTAGTACTGCTGTTCATTGGTCGGGATGGGTTTGATGGCCCTGACTTGATCAGCACGTTGGATGTCAATGTTGTCCACGGTGCAGGCACCTGCGGCGGGGCCGGGAGGAGCTGCAATGGTGGGCGGCACAGTGGTGGGGGCGGGAATCGGCGGGGCTACCGGCGCGGTTGTGGCCACGGCCGGGATGGTGGGCGTCGGCACTTGGGTAGCCTCCGCCGTCGGGATTGCCGTTGGCATTGGGGTTGCCGTTGGCGAGGGCGAAGGCGTGGCCGTCGGCGTAGCCGTCACAGTGGGGGTATCGGTGGTGGCAGGTGCCGGCGCAGACTGAGGTGCCAGGTTCCCTGCTACAACGACTGCCCCGACGACGGCCGCCGCAGCGAGAACCACACCTGCGGTGCCTAACCACCCCGATCGCCGACGCTTGTGCTCGGCGAGAGACACGACGTTGGGATCGTCGGAGAAGACATGGGACCGTCCCGTCAGGACACCCGGGGTGGTGCCTGGTTCGGGGACATGGGGTTTTGAGTTTTTCATGAGTTGTTCGATGCGGTCCATGGTTAGACTTCCCGTTCTGTCATGAGGTATGTCGGTGCGGCTTTCGCGAAGGCCTTGCGGGCCCGGTGAAGCCTGACGGCTGCAGCCGATGGGGAACACCCCAGGCTCTCGGCCAATTGGGCTGTAGTGAGGTCGTCCCAGTAGGAGAGCATCAGGATCTCGCGGTCCTTGTCCTTCAGCTTGGAGAGAATGTCGGCAACGTTGACCTGTTGGTCATCCTCGCTTTCGGATGCCCTAATGCGGGCTTCTTCGGCGAGGCGCTCCATAAGCTGTTCGCGCCGTCGCCGGCCTTTGTATTCGTTGCCCAGCACGTTCCGGGCTGTGGCTATCAGCCACCCGATGCCCGGCGGTTCGGCAGGCATTTTTTCCCAAACGATCCGGAACACATCATTAGCCAGCTCCTCAGCCCGTTCCCGGTCGTTGATCCGATACGCGATGTATTGGTAGATGCGGCTGAAGTGTTCAGCATGAAGAGCACTCAGTTCCTGCTCTCTAGTAGCCAACATCTTTATTTCTTTCCCCCGGGCTAGCGCTTGATGATTCAAACACTTAGTTTCCCGGAGACGGCTGTTTCTTACATAACTGCTGAAAACTTAAAGAGAGATACCCGGCAAGCCTCCTGGTGGGCTTGCCGGGTATCTGGAGCGTTTGGTGGTTAGGCGGCGTAGCGGAGACTGGTCAGCAGTGCCCGAAGCTTGACGTATTGATCAGTTTTCATCCACGCTGCAGCGGTTTCAGGCGTCATGGACGCGTCGATCTCGGCAACCGCGGTTGCTGCCCCGTTCGGCATGATCATGAAGCTGTTCACGGAGGCGCTATCAGGGCCTTCTGTCATGAAGTAATCAGCCACAACCCCCATGTAGTAGCGGACCGGAAGTTCAGGGAAGTCGGCATAGTCATCCCTTATGAAAGCGAAGTGCGAGGCACCGTTACGACTGTCGAATGCACTGAGTTCCTGTGAGTCGAGGATGGTGCGGTTGACCGGCCCGGCGACCAGACCGCCGGTGCCTCCGCTGGTGATGTGAGCAAGTTTGTCACCGGTTTCGTCAAAGATATTGGCAGCCAGTGAGTTCTCCTTTCCACCGGGATGATTTGCTTCTTCGTTATACGGTGCCTGCTCCACCTGTACAGTCCAGCCGGCGGGCACATCGAAGGAGATGTGGCCGTCCGGGAAGGTAAACGTGCCGTTCCCGTAGTCGGGCGAGACGTGCGGGGTTGAGGGGACAACGGGAGTAATCGGCGCCTCTACAGTGACTGTCGGTGGGGTGGTCACCTGAGACGAGGGGAGCGTGGGCTCGACAGGAATAAGGGGTGCTGCCGGCACTGAGACCGGTGTTGGCCATGGGGAAGTTCCAATAATCGGGGTCTCTGCCGCAGATGTCGGAGCATTGGGCAGGGACTCTTCAGCCGGCGTGAGGGCGCTGGTGGCAGGGGAGGGAAGCCCCTCCTCTTCAATGGGAGCAGGAGATAGCGGCGTGAGGGTCGGGATTTCCTCTGAAACTGTAGCCGTGGTTGATGTCCCTGCCACGGGTGGCGCCGACGAGCACGCGGTGAGAGCAAGTGCAAGTGCAAGCGATGTGAGAATGGCGTACTTCGCGTAGTCGGATCGGTGGTACTTCATGGCTGGGTTCCTTCCCCCTTAGTCGAGCCGGGCAGATCAGCCCGCTCACACATGTTGTTTCCGGGTAGGAACGAATACTTACAACGGCTCCAAAATCTTTTGAGAACATGCTTCGTTTCCATCTGGAAGGGTGCCGCTCAGCCGCTTCTGTGAAGCATGAGAACATCATTGAGTGACCGACAGTACTTCGCTTGAACTGCCGCCCCTCTACGAGTCCCTGACCTGGCTTACCCCGCTTTCCGAGGAACGTGCGGCACACCTTGTGGCGTTCCTGTCAGACCCGGCGCCGACTGAGATTCTGGACATGGGGTGCGGGTGGGGTGAACTACTACTTCGGGTTTTGACGTCGGCCCCGCAGGCACGGGGACGCGGAGTGGACAGTGCTTCCGCGTTCATCGACCGAGCGAGGCGACAAGCATTGACTCGTGGGCTGCTCGACAGAGCGACGTTTGATTCGATGCCTGGGCTGGAAGCCCAGGTTCGCCCCGCAGACACTGTCATCTGCATCGGCGCGAGCCAGATCTGGGGGCCGCCGGTAGAGGACGCGCAGCCGCTTGACTACGCCGCAGCCCTGCGAGCCCTTCGAGCCCTGGTGCTTCCCGGCGGCCGACTCGTCTACGGCGAGGCGATCTGGTCAGCAACACCTCATCCGGCTGCCACCGCCCCTCTGGCTGGGCGTGATGACGAGTACCTGACACAAGATGCGTTGCGCGAGCAGATCCGCGCCGCTGGTTTCGAGGTGGTGGACGACGACCAGGCAAGCGTTCAGGAGTGGGACGTCTTCGAGGCCGGGTATCGCGACAGGTTTACCCGTTGGCTAGAAGCACATGATGCCGAGCATCCCGCCGCAGAGCAGGTCCGTCGGCAACATGAGGAACAGCACGCTGCATATGAAGAGGGCTACCGAGGCGTACTCGGGATGACGTATTTCTGCCTAAGGGGGTAGGAGTCCACGGCGACTCACCGTCATGTGACGCACAGACTTGCTGGCGTTCCACCAAGGATCGTGTATCGGGCGGGCCGGGGTCTGCTCGGGGCTCTCAGTCGGACTCACCAGGCGACTGATCTATATGCCCATGCCGATCGGCTACCGGAGGCCAACGGAGATTGTCCGTTCAGGGAACGGCTACCGGACACTCTGGCACACCGTATACGCTGACTCGCATGTCTCAAGTTCTGATCACCGGCATGTCAGGGGTGGGAAAGACAACGGTGCTGCGCGAGTTGTCCCGGAGAGGCTACCGAACGATCGACACCGACTATGACTCCTGGGTGCTTCCTGACGGCACATGGGATGAACCGCGCATGTCGGCACTTCTGGCGTCTGATTCTTCCCTGGTTGTCTCAGGGACTGTCGAGAATCAAGGATGCTTCTATGATCGTTTCGCCGCTGTTGTTCTCCTGAGCGCACCCGTAGATGTCCTCATCGAGCGCGTCTCGATTCGTAAGAACAATCCCTACGGCAACTCAGAGGCAGACCAGTCCGCGATCCGCCAAAACATTCTCGACGTCGAACCACTGCTTCGGAACGGGGCGACCCTCGAACTCGATGCTCGTCGGCCGGTCCCAGAGCTGGCGGATGATATTGAACGTCTCATCGCGATGTCCAATGAGTCCTAACGCCCGATAAACGATCGTTCACCGAGACACCTCCATTGCCATCTGCATCAGGTAGACGCTCCCCTTCGCGAACATATCCCTACCAATCTTTTCGTAGTGCATCGTCCGGAACGACATAGGAGCTGGAGTAGTGAACCCAATGGTCCCTGCGTCCCTCCCTGAAAAGGCGGTCTGCAACCATCCGGCACTCCTGCCAGTCCTTCCGGGAGTTCTGCGGCCCATAACCGACAGCTTGACCGAGTTGATCCAAAGTCACCAGCCGTGTGACTCCCGGCGCAGTCGCTACTTCGTAAGTGAAGGTTCCTTTGCTGGAGAACCATCTATTGCGGACGGGAGTTTCGATCAGACGGAAGTAAGTGCCTCCATTGGCGAACATGGCAGCAGCCGCGCTCGCCTTCGATTCCGGCTCAGCATTGACGAAATCCGTGAACTTCTGGAGAAGTTCTTCGTACTCGGCGTTGAGGACTTCATCCACTGCTCCGTCCTTCTGCACGTACCGGTCACTGAGGCTTCCGCTGCCGCCCTTCAGTGACGAGCGGAGCCACAGCCGAACTTCCTCCACAGACTCTGCCGATGGTTCGGTCTGAAGCGCTCTGGCAAGGGATTCGTATTTGAGCGCCACGACAGAGAGGTTCATGTGTCTTAGCAGGGACGCAAATCGCATAAAGTCGGCTGCCAGTACTTCAGTGTCCGTTTTCATCAGGCTTCTTTCGCGGGGTAGGGGTAAAGCGAACCACGGGAGGACGTCGCCTTCACGGTATCCCGGCAGAGGAAGCCGATCCCTTCTCGGGGCCCTAGAACCCGACGTAAGCCGGGGTCTATGGGGCGCTTCAAGCACCCGGTTAGGGATCGGCTGTGACTTTCAGCAGTAAAGGGCGGCGTTTTACCAGCGCAATTTTGCGCATTGGGTAGCTGGCAATGGGATCCCCATGCGGGCGCTGGCGGGCCTGGTGGACGACCGGCTTTCGGGACGCTGAAATCAACTCAACCCGATCATCGGTTCTTGACTTTCCGTATCAGAAATCTGTCCTCGCAGGGGCCGCATGCCTTTGGTCAAGCGCCCGAATGGAGAATGCACTCGCCAATTCGATCCGCGAGAACAGGTAATGCCTGCCCATGAATCTCCGCTGCCGGCCTCGGACGACGTAATTCACAGCCCATACCGCCTGCGTATCTGCAGCCTCCTGCACCGGCTCGGCGACACCGAATACCAACTCCTACGTGACAGCCTGGACATAAGCCCCTCAGTTCTCAGCAAACACCTCAAACGGCTAGAGGAAGCCGGCTACATACAACTGTCCTCTCGCACGGTCAACACCCGCCCACACGGCTGGGCCTCGCTGACGGAGACGGGCCGAAAAGCCTTCCTCTCCCATGTGGCATATCTTGAACAGATCATTCGCTAGGCGGAAACCTAGCAATGACCCATGCACTGATGGCGCTTCGCAATAATGCGTCCGGTCAAGGATCCCTAAGCGGACGCTGGGTAAAGTGACAGACTTCCAGTCAGTTGGGATTAGTTTCCGCGATTGATGGACTGAAGGAGGAACCTCCGTGGTGTCGCAGGATCAAAGGCGAGAAGCGCTCTATGACCTCATACAGTTGCGTCGTCCATTAGGCGAGTCGTCGGCTCGATTGTTGCCGTTTGAATGGTCCTCTCAGGAGGAATTGGCCACTGTTTTTGCTCAGGATGTCGGCCATGCTCTTGACGAGTTCTGCGCCGGGAAGATCAGGGCAGATGATCTTTGCGCATGGGCGGAGGAGCTGCAGGGCCGCGAAGATATTGCCCTGAATTCTCAAGATCGCGATTTCTTGGCGGATGCACTCTTCCAGCTGTCCACGCCCGAGCTTTGTGGGCCCGCCGATGAGGTGGCCGTTGCCCTCAGGCTGCTGCTGACCTAACGCCCAGGCTCTCAGCGGAGAGCACCAGAGCGTCCGGTGAAGGATCCCTCAACGGGACGGACATTGGCATGCTGTCCGTTGTTTCGAGCTTGCCCCGTTCCCCTAGGGTGTTGTCATGATTGAGCGTTATTTCTTCTCCGCCGAAACGGAAAGAGTTGACCGTGCCCGCGTGCACCAGTGGCTCAGCGAGCAGTCCTATTGGGCACAAGATCGGGCTCGTGAGAAACAGGATGCAGCGATGGACGCCTCTCGGAACTACGGGGTGTACGACATCGGGTCTGGAGAGCAGGTGGCTTACGGTCGCGTCGTGACTGATGGTGTTACGTTCGCGTGGCTCTGCGACGTTTTCGTCGCAACCGAAGCCCGCGGTCAAGGCATCGGCAAGATGCTAGCCGCTGGCGTAATCGCGGATCTGGAACCTCTAGATCTGAAACGCATTCTGCTTTCAACGGCCGATGCACACGGTCTTTACGCCCAATACGGCTTCACCGAGCTAACCGAGCCTTCGAAAATGATGGCTCGCGTCCGTTGATCCGTCCCTGAACGGACGCCTGTACGTCCGATAACCGATCAGCCAAGGGCTTAGATCGGTTT
Organism: Paenarthrobacter sp. GQ52; assembly: GCF_059759005.1. NCBI lineage: Bacteria > Bacillati > Actinomycetota > Actinomycetes > Micrococcales > Micrococcaceae > Paenarthrobacter > Paenarthrobacter sp. GQ52. Next base: position 6,270 of record NZ_JCAXEJ010000028.1, on the reverse strand, counting down.
GCTTGCGCTCCTACCCAAGTGGCGGACGGCAGGAGGGGCAATAGGCTTGTGGAATGCCGATGCGATGGTTAACCCGGGAGACGTTCACAGGAGATCTCTCAGAAGAAGAAAATGTTGAGAGGGGGAGATCGTGGTGGGAATCCCGCCAGTCGATCCGGCCGTTGCTTCACTCTGGCGCTGAGCGCCTAATTGACGTCAACGTGCACGATGGCATCATCGACTCGCTGCGTCAGGTCACACCGGACTTGGTTGAACTCCGGGCACTGATTGGTGATCTGCAGGTTGGCTATGAATGGTTTCACGCCCGCTACGAGGGTGCCACGCTGAATGTTCTCGAGCCGGGCTTCGGCCAGGCCGGCACTGCCTTCGAAATGCTCCGAGACGAACTGGCGCTCCAAGACGGCTCCTTCGTTCACAGTCTTATCACTTGGCCACATGGAGAATTCGACATTGTGTTCACTGCCGTAGAACTGGCATTCACCCCAGGGCGTGGCAAGGACCGTGACGCACTCTTCGCACGTGAAGAACCACCCACCTCGCAGGCCAAAAGGTGACGGTTATGTGGAGCCGGTAAGCATTCCAGATGTCCGGTTAGGGATCCTCTAACGCATTGCGGGCCGGTAAAGGACGGTTCGGAACCCCGCCAGCGTATTTTGCGGTTTCGGCGGCGGGGCCCAGCCTTCTTCTCGACGTCGGCACGGCACGCTAATGTCCTGTGTCCGTTGTTTTTCCCGCTCGACGGTACAACCAGATACTCAAACCTAAGAGCGCTACATCAATGACGACTGTGACCCAATAAAAAACTGTTGGCCGACGGCCCTCGACCACAACAGCGAATACTGTGCTTGCCAGCAACAATAAAGCAATAACAGCCATGAACAAGGATTGGCCCTTGAATGGCTGCTTCATAAGCCAACTCATGCCCTGAGCCTAACGGCGTGGTCAATGCCCTAAGACAAGTGGCGGGAGGAACGGCGGCCTCAGACGGGAGACCATCCCGGCCAAGGCACCATCAACTCGGTTGGCTAAACTTCCGCGTCTCAAAAGTAGCCGACAAGACAGATGGCCTCCACTTGATGCGACATGAAGCGATCAAAGAACGCGCCATTTATCGGCAATTCCGCAGTGGCGGGGGAGGTCGCATCCACCCTACCGGTGAGGGATCGCCGAGGGTTCCTTGGCGTGACCGTAGTGGACATTGGCGGGCGTGTGGAAGTCATTGCCGGAGTGTTGGGAAAGGGGCCATGTGCAAGTCTTGGATCGTGGGGTTGTTCCTCCCGCTGAACTTTACGAACGGATTCTGATATGGGCGAAGGCGAAATGAAGATGCTGGCTTTTTTCGTCGGGGTGGCAGCGCTGGCCGCGGTGTTATTCGTTTCAGGCGTCATCTCGCAGCGCCGCCGGCGGGCCTCCAGGGGTTCTGCGTCCGCCCGGACCGGCGGAGGCCACGGTGACTCAGGTGTGACCGTAGGGGGTGCGTCCGCGTCTTCTGACGAACGTGGCGGCACTGATGGCGATGGCGGCGGCGGTGGCGGTGGTGGTGCTGACGGAGGTGGCGGTGGCGGTGGCGACTGAGTATTGGTTCGGCCTGAACCTGGACAAAAACGTGCGGCGAAAAAGCAAGATGGACCAGGCGATGAGGATGAGCACGTCCCGTCAAGGTCCGGCTTCGAACCGGCCCCGATAGCCGGTGGATCACCGGACGCTGCCGTCCGTGCAGGGATCCCTAAGTGGGACAGTCGTTAGCCTGACGTACTCAGAGGACCCTGGCGTGGTATTTGGAGATAGTGAAGCGCTGGTCTCGCATACGTGGCTTCAAACGGACGAATGACAGCGCGGTCCTGAAAGTGTCGATGTTTTCGAGAATGACCTGCTGGCAATCGGCAGCCCATTGAATGGCGTCGCGCTGGTGATGGTAGAACGCCTCGGGCTTGCCCGCGCTGCTAAGCACGTGCCTCGACAGGGAGATCATTTCGGACTGGCGGCGCAGAATCGCCTCCAACAACTGCTGCCCGGACTCAGGGGCACGCTGTATTAAAGGTACGGATGGCTATCCCTGAACGGGCGCACTCAGGGGTTCGACCCACTATTGGTCAGGTGCAGCCGTGCGAGGATGATCGGATGGACGAGGAAGAAGCGCTGGCCGGTGGGAACTGGACGGACGAAGTTGTCAGAGTGGGCGGCACGGTCCACCGGTCGCGCGGCCCTAATTCCGACTTCGCAGCGACTTTACTTGCTGAATTGGAGGGCTTGGGTATTCCGTTCCCGCCCGCATACCTAGGTCGCGATGACAAGGGCCGGGATGTGTTCACGTATTTTGTCGGCTCCACCACGGAGCATCCGAACCAGCGCAGCGAGGATTCCTACGTCACGGGCGGTCAAATGTTGCGCCAGCTTCACGACGCCACGGCTGGACATCCACTTGCCGCCGGGGGTGAATGCGTCATCCACGGAGATCCAGGCCCTTTCAACACTATTTTCCGTGACGGGATGCCCATTGGCCTCATTGATTGGGACTCCGCCAAACCTGGTCTCCGGCTGGACGATCTGGCGTACATGGCATGGACATGGTGTATCTACGCCGACAGCCGGATTCCGGTGCACGATCAAGCACGGAGGGTAAACAATCTGCGCTTGGGCTATGGCTTCGGTATCGAACACAGCCCGGGGCCCGCGTGACGGACACGAAATGGCCGGCTCCGGGTGTACCGGCGCCGGCCATTCGTTGGTTCAGTAACCTTCCCGCTGGCTAGTCGCGATAGGCGTGAGCCAGGGTGGACTCCCGGACGGTCTGGGCAGTGCGGCTTTCCTGCGTCCTTTTCTCGCGGCGGTCGATCACGATTTCATTGATCGTGAAGGGAATCAGCACGATCAAGGGCAGCATGATGCCTTGCCAGAAAGGCCAGAGGGAGAGCACGAGCGGGATGAAGGAAGCGACGAACAAGACACTGTGTACGTATCGGTACCACTTCATGTCATTGCATCCTTTCAGTGGTGAGTTTCATCAGAAGCCGCAGTCCCGGGCAGGCATCGAGCGGAGGCCCCACCCCGGATTGGTTATGTACACTCCGTAGCAGCCTAGCGGCTGGACGCTGGAGTTCGAATAGGTGTTGCTCACGTAGTTGACCACTCCCGCGACTCCGCCTACGCCCACAACGGTGCAGATTTGGCTCACGATCTTGGCGGCAACCCCCGAGACCTTGCTGAACGTACAACCGGCCCACGCGCCGCCGGCTCCGATGGCAACCGCGATCGAGGAGAACATCTTGATTTCGATACCGCTAACTGCCAGTACCGGCCAGGGAACCCACTGAATGCTCGGATCGGCCACGACCGGGTAAGCCGTCGAGGATGTGTGCTCAACGGTTTGCACCAGAGTTGAGCCCTCGACCGAGAACTTGGTCGGAACGGCTGCACCGGTGGCGTCGTATGCCCAGGGCTTTTCGACGTGCCCCAGGGTCTCTCCTGTCGCGGTGGTGATGGAAATACTTCCGTCAGCGCTGGGTGTTGTGGAGAAACCTTCAGGAAGGTCCAGCGCGAACCGGTACTCCTTCGGGGCTTGCTCGCCTGCGATGGAAATCAGGGACTGCGTTCCCCGTTCCGTCGCGTAGCTGGTGATCGACGACTCCGGCAATGCAGTCTTCAGGAGAGGATCACCTTCACCCTTGAAGAGGCCCGAAGGAACATGCTTCAGGTCTGCTCCTTGGGGAGCAACGATCGTCCCAGGAACCACAACGGAGAAGTCCTCCGCGCCTACAGGTCCTGTTCGGATAGTTGTGGAATCCTGGGCGACCTTCGCTTTGTCGATAACGCGAAGTCCTGTGTCTTGAACCGCTGGAGCCTGCTGTGATGCTGGCGCTGCCGTGGCCGCATTGATTCCAGCAGCCAGCGCTGCGACTGTCATCAGGCCGGCGATAACCGACCGCGAGAATTGATGCTTCAAAATACCCCCAAACTAATACGCTCCGCCGCCTGAGCTGCGGAAACGCGTCGGCTCTATGCCGAGCCAACAGTATTGAGAACATGCTCACACTTTGCAAGTCAAGTCTGTGAGCAGTGAACGGAGGGCAGCGGGACAGCCCACATACCGTGGATATAGTGACGTGAATGGGCGAAAGCGCTGGCATGCGGAGGTCAGCAACCGCGACAAGGTTCTGGGGAGTTTTCGAAAGATTCAGGCACGCGACGAGATCTTCATCAGGCACCACATCAACAAGGGAGACCCCGTTCCGTTCTGGGCAGCCATCGAAGTGGTCTCGCTCGGGACTTTTCCCGGTCCTTAAGGGCGCTGCGCGACAAGAGCGTCCTCGTACCCGTCACTAGGTCGCTACAACTTGAAGACGAGCCGAAGCTGCTCCAGGCTGTTCAGAACATCACTTTCCTGAGGAACATCGCCGCGCATCATGGGAGGCTATGGAACCGACGTTTTGACGGTCACGTCATACTTCCTGCGATCGCGCTCCAATAAAAGAGACAATAACTCGCACCCAAGACCCCCGCCGCAGCACTAACGCTCCTTGCCGGCCTGGTCGACCAAATCGAAACAAGCACTGACTACTCGAAAAGCTTGCTCGATTTACTTCACTCTGAGTCGGCGTTCGTCGACGGCTACTACCGTCCGATCCTCTGAGTCATTCTGTTCCTAGGGGAACGACGGCCTGCACAAGATTGTGGTCGCTGAGGACCACTTATCGAGGCGGTACCTTTACGCTCTCGCCACCACTCGGACAGGTTCGGTAAGGGATCCCTCATCGGACACAGGGAATGCATGCCCGCCGGAGCGCTCTCATGGATGCGTTCGTTGGGTAGTCTCAGCTGGTGACTGACTACCGGCAACATCCCAGCATCGTGGCACACTGGCGCGATGGTTCACTCCAGCCCCTTTCAGAAGCTCAGGAAGCGCAAGAGACCATATGGTTCGCGGTGCCCCCTGAACCTGACACGGAGCAGATGTGGGAGGGTCTTCGCGGTCGCTTGGAAAAGGACGGCACAGCGACTGTCCTGGCAGTCCCCGCTTATCTCTATGACGTCAACTTTGGCGACGGCGTGAATGTGATGCGATCGGCGGAGAATGCCCTTGTTGTCACCGGAGTGGAGCGCGACGCTCGCAACTTCACATTCAGAGTCCTGCTGAAATCGGATGACCCCAACGCGTGGCAGCCCCTGGCCTCTGAACTTGCCGAGCAAGGTTGCCTCCTCGATTTCATCTCTCCGCGGTTCTTCGCCATATCTTGCGGCGAGCCCCAGGCGCAGGAAGTCGCCGACAGATTGTTCGCACTGGAACGCGATGGCTTCCTTCATTATGAGACTGGCCGAGCACAACAGGTGAAGTAGGCAGCCGACGGAACTGGTGTCCGGTGAAGGATGCTCTACCGGGCTTTTTCGGGGTATTTGTGTCGTCGGACGGTTCTGAGGGAGCGCAAGCCTTCTTGCCGTAGCGTTCTAATCGTCATAAAAATGACAAGAGCGTGTATGAAGGCCCAAGCAAACTTGGATGAGTCATCAAAAAACAGCATCAACATCACGACGGACGCTGCAGAGAAGAAAATCCCTGCGATCAGTGGGGACGGGATCATGGTTTTCAAAGAAAGTAGATTCCAGATTCCCACAAAGAGGCCGGCGAGGGACACCACGGCGAAGCCCACGATCACAGCAACAACTGTGGCAATCCAACCAGCCGGTACGGGTGTGCCAGCGGCCTGATAATCCAGAAACTTCCCATTCACCGCTACCGTGTTCATGATCGTAATCCAAGCAAGGGCCGATCCCGACATGAGGTAAAAGAATCCTAGACAATAGCGCCTAAACCTTGTCGCACCGTCAGGGACAAGGGCGGCCGTCCCATCAGCTGGCAATGTCTGAGTGTCGTCTTGCACCGTCGAATCGGAATGACCGGTCTGTGGCTGCTGCTCTTTGCCCATTGTGGCGTGCCCTCTCGCATGTGGCGGGCACTCCCGCGTTGCCATCAGGAAGTCTACCCGCCGGCCACCAAGCTCTCGCGCCTCACGTTCCGCTTCATGGTTCTGACGTTCAGAAGTCCATCAAACGGCGTCCGGTAAAGGATCCCCTGCCGGGCACCTGCGCGACAGCGTTTTGCACTGCCCGCCATGCCCGGTGTGAATCTTTCAGCGACGTGAGTATAGGACCCTCCCCGTCGAGGCGTCCCGGACCTGGGTGACGCGGTCCGTAAAGAAGAAATCGATCGGTAGGCCAGCCATGAACGGGCTCGCATTAGTTGTTATATGCGCGTATTCATCGCCGAGGTCGTAT
>NZ_JCAXEJ010000027.1:0-42593 GCF_059759005.1 Paenarthrobacter sp. GQ52 | reverse complement strand
CGAGGTGTGCCAGGCCGCATCCCAAGACGAAGACAATCATATAAAGGCGGCCACGATGCCCAGGATTATCCCGCCGAATAACAACATCCGGCCGGACCATTGGTTCAACTTCTTCACTTCAGTACTACCCCCGGACAAGCATAAGTCCTACAGTGTTTGCTTTTGCTTGGACCGCGGCTTCCGTTTCCGTTTTCGCCGACGCTTGGCTTGTACGTTGAACGGTGGCCTGGGTTCGCCGATCTTGGGCCCACTCCAGTACCGCCCACCTAACAAGATGCCGGCGAGGGTGCCATACGCCCACGCAAACGGTAGGGCCTGCTGGCCGGTATTGCCGCCCACGAAAATCAGCAGAAAGAACTCGACGGGTATGACCAGAAGGAGCATGTTCCTGGCCTGAAGCGATGGCGGGAAGCGGAACAAAGCCCAGCCCGCAACCAGGGCACCAGTTAGCACGGCAGCGACTGGCGCCGTCGGAGATTGAAGGGCGAGGTGGGCGACGCCGATTCCCATCAGGACGATGGCGCAGGCAGCGTTGATCAACGCAATGTGCCAGCCCCCTGTGAAACCCTCGCTGTTGCGTTCACGCTTCTGAGCAACTTCGGAACCGGAGCGCTTTCCTGACCACTTGTATCCACCGGCAACTGCTCCTGCAATGACACCCAAGGACCATGACGCAGCTGCCGGAACGTCCAGACCATCCTCGACGGCGAGTAAGGAGTATAGGACGAGGACCATAGCGAAGTGCATGACCATGGACGCCCGGGCCGAGCGCCACACAACCCGGAAAAGGAAGAACGCGTAGACGGCTGCCAGAACAAAGAATAAAGATGCCGCAAGCAATACGCTGTGGGCGATCCATACAAAGACTGCCGCAATGACCGTGATCAACCCGCCGTAGAAAATTTGCGCCGACCACTGGTTCAACTTCTTCACTTCGCCATTACCCCCGCGTATAACCCTAGTTCAAGGGCTCGTGCATGGCCGCTCCGGTCCGTAGCTGGCTCGGCCAGCAGCGTCTTCAGGCGGTGACGGTGTTCCTCTCGCGGTAACCGTCTGCGGCATAAACGCCGAGCACCCGGACCTCCGTGGTGAAGAACTCCAGTTCCTCCAACGCCCGGCGGAGTCGAGCGTCCTCAGGATGCCCTTCGACGTCGGAAAGGAACATCGTGGCAGCAAACTCGTCGCCCACCATGTAGCTTTCCAGTCGCGTCATGTTGAGGCCATTGGTCGCAAAGCCGCCTAGGGCCTTGTAAAGGGCAGAGGGAACGTTGCGGACGCGGAACACGAAACTGGTGATCGCAGGACCGGGCAATTCTTCCTTGCTGGGAAGCTCGCGTTCACGGGCCAGAACAACAAAGCGCGTGGTGTTGGTGGGGTCATCCTCCACTCCCGAGGCCAGGACTTCAAGGCCGTACAGTTCAGCGGCGAGCGGCGGTGCGAGGGACAGCTTGCGGGGATCGTTCCAGTCCCTGACTTCCCGGGCTGAGCCCGCGGTGTCACCGGCGATGACAGGTTTGAGGCCGGCCTCCCGAATGATCCGGCGGCATTGACCGAGTGCGTGGATGTGGCTGTGGACCTCCGTGGCGCCCTCGATGGTGCTGCCCGGAATGCCCAAAAGGTCGAAACGAATGGGCAGGAAATATTCGCCCACGATCTGCAGCTTCGACTGGGGGAGGAGGACATGGATGTCAGCCACACGTCCGGCGATGGAGTTCTCAATCGGAATCATGGCCAGATCGACTTCGCCAGTGGATACCAGTTCAAAGGCATCCTCAAAGCTGGCGCACGGAACGCTTTCGAGTTCGGGAAACATTTCCTTGCACGCGAGATCCGAATTGGCTCCGGGCTCACCTTGGTACGCAATCTTCTGGGCCATGATGCTCATGGTTACACGCTGAGCGCCCGGCCTCCCAACCGCGTCCACCCTGTGACTGGTGGGAGTCCTTGCCGTTGGCGCAGCCATTTTCGCCCGGTTCGAGCACTCCCTGGACGCCGTCGGCATAGCCGCATCCGGCGTGATCATCCTGGCGACAGCGCTGGCCTTACGCCCGGGAAACTCAACTGAGTCGCAGAAGATGCCGTTCTGAGGGCTCAAAACGGCATCTTCTGCGACTTAGTTGGGCCAGCACACCCGGGGAGGGATGATTAGCCGTTGATGACCTGCGGGACACCGAGAGCCTTCAGGCCCTCGGCGCCGAACTCCAAGCCGTAGCCGGACTGCTTCGCGCCACCGAACGGAATACGCGGATCAACTGCGCCGTGCTTGTTGATCCACACCGTGCCGGCCTGGATGCGGGAGGCGACTTCGCGTGCGGCACCCAAGTCAGAGGACCAGACTGAGGCGCCCAGTCCGACGTCGAGCGCGTTCGCCTTGGCGACTGCCTCGTCAACCGTGCTGTATTTGATGATCGGCAGGGCGGGCCCGAACTGTTCTTCGCTTACCAGTGGGTTGTCGTTGTCGATGTCGGCCACCAACGTGGTGGGGTAAAAGTTGCCGGGCTGCTCGTGATCGGGGTTGCCACCCAGCAGCACACGGGCACCGGAATCCTTGGCGGCTTCCACCAGCCGGGCCACGATGTCGTACTGCTGCCGGTTCTGCAGCGGACCCAGGACGTTGTTCTCATCCAAGCCGTTGCCCATGGGCATCGCAGCAGCGACAGCAACAAGCTCTGAACACACAGCCTCGTACTGGGACTCGTGCACGTACAGACGCTTCAGGGCAGCGCAGGTCTGGCCGGTGTTGATGAAGGCACCCCAGAAAAGACCCTCGGCGATTGCCTTGGGATCCGAATCGGGGAGAACAATGCCGGCGTCGTTACCGCCGAGTTCCAGGGTGAGCCGCTTGACGGTATCGGCCGAGGAACGAATGATCGCCTTGCCCGTGGCGGTGGAGCCGGTGAACATGACCTTGCCGATCGCATCGTGCGCGGCCAGGGCTTCGCCGACGTCGCGGCCGCCGGAGACCACAGACAGCAAGCCATCGGGCAGTTCCTGGTTGATGATTGAGGCGAGTGCCAGCACGGAGAGCGGGGTGTACTCGGAGGGCTTGACCACCACGGCGTTACCCATGCGCAAGGCGGGCGCGATCTGCCAGACGGTGATCATCATCGGCCAGTTCCACGGGCCAATGGCACCCACGACGCCGATGGGCCGGTAGTGCAGTTCGGCGCGGGTTTCGCCATCGTCCACCACGGTTTCAGGATCCAACGGCGTGGCGGCGGTGGCCCGGAGCCAGGCGGCGCAGGCGCCAACTTCGAAGCGTGCGTTGGGGCCGTTCAGCGGCTTGCCTTGCTCGCGGGAGAGCATCTGGGCGAGTTCTTCGGCGGAACGTTCGACGGCGTCGGCGGCCTTCATGAGCGCGGCGGACCGGGCGTCGTGGCCCAAGGCAGCCCACGCGGGCTGGGCGGCAGCGGCACCCGCGACGGCGGCTTCGAGGTCTTCGACGGTGTGAACAGGGGCTTCGCCGACAGCTTCACCCGTTGCCGGATCAAGGATGGTGCGGCTGTTCTGGCCGGGGGCCGGGGTGATCGAGGCCAGGAGGGCGTCGTAAGTCTCCATTGGTACTCCGCTCGGGTAGTGAGTCTGGGCGGCCAGTGAGGCGCGCGGCGATGTTTCCAGTGTGGTCGGCGTCACGCGCATGTGCCTTGTCTATGCACGAACAGCCCTTGACGCGAAGCGAACGCTTTCGCCGCAGGCCGGGAGACCCTCATAATCGAGCTTGTGACTCTTGCTTCCCTCGTAGCTTTTGCTGGCCTTTGCTTGGTCCTGTCCGTAACGCCCGGGCCGGACACTTTCCTGGTCCTGCGTATCGCGTTGAATCGTCCCAGTGCAGGAATTGCTGCGGCCGCAGGGTCTGCGATTGGCGCGATTGCCTGGGCTGCATTGGTGGGCGTCGGTCTCGCAGCCATTCTCGAGCAGTCCGCGGAACTGTTCCGCTGGGTCAAGATCGCAGGCGGCCTGTACTTGCTGTATTTGGGCATCTCATCGTTCATAAAGTCCCGCAAGGCAGCAAAGGCGGCTAAGTCCGCGGAAGCTGGCGGCACGGCGGAGAACGCGCCCCTCCCGTACAGCCGACTCTCTGCCCTGGGCGCCGGGGCGCTGTCCACACTGCTCAACCCCAAGGTCGGCCTGTTCTACCTGGCCGTGGTTCCGCAGTTCATCCCGCACGGCGGCGACACCATGGGCACGTCCCTGATCTTGGGCGTCGTCGTTGCCGGCATCGCTTTCGCGTATCTTTCGATGATCGCCGTCGTCGCGTTCAAGGCGATGCGGTGGCTCAAGCGCCCCAAGGTGAGTACCGTCGTCGAGCGTGTCAGCAGCGGTGTAATCGCCGGGCTGGGCGTGGGCGTTGTGGCGTCCGGCGCCACCAGCTAGGAGCTAACCAGCCAGCAAGGCCAGATAGTTATCCAGTTGCCCCGCGAGGTCCTGCGAGAAATGCTCTGCGGGAGACAACGCCACAACAATCTGCGCGCCCAGCATCATGTTGAGCAGGTGATCGGCGACGGCGGCGTCCCCTATGGGGGCTTTGATCTCACCTGCCGCCCGGGCTGCTGCGCAATGACCGGTGATGGTGGTGTGCCACTGGCTCATGGACTCGCTGTGAAGTGAAGCCATGTCCGCGTCATTGAGTGCCTTCTGCCAGAACGGAATCACGATGCGGGCTTCATTGACGCGCTCCTCATCCAGTGGCAGGACTTCTGCGCAGAACGCCCGGAGGGCCGCTACGCCGGAGAGTCCCTCGGTCATGGCGGCGATGCGCTGGTTAGTGCGGTTGAAGACGTGTCCGAACGCCGACGTCAGGAGCAGGTCCTTGGTGGGGAAGTAGGGCTTCAGGGCGCCGTTGGCGAAACCCGCTTCTTCCGCGATTTCCCGCATGGTGGCGCCTTCCATGCCCAGCCTCGCGATGATGCGCCAGGTTGCGTCTACCAGTTCGAGACGTCGTTGATCGTGGTCCACAATCTTTGGCACTGAAGGGGCTCCCGGAAAACAAATGGCGGACAGGTCTTGTGACCCATCTTACGTTTTGGTTATTCTCTACACCTATAGAAAATAAACCTTGACCCATCATAGGTCCCGGACAAGAGGCAGCCATGACGCCCACAGCAACTGAGACAGCAACTGAAGCCGTCGCCCTGGAAACGCAGTACGCCCTTGCAATGGGCGCCGAGATTTCCCAGGTGCAGGCGATCCTGCGAGCCGCCGGCCACCTTGGCGCCGAAAAGCGAATCGCCTACTTGGGGTTGGTGGACCCCTCCCGTAGCCAGTCAGGGCAGGACCGCCGTTTCCGCGTCTTCATCCATGACATTTCCGGCGGAGCCCCCAGCGACGTCCTCGTCTCCGTGACGCGCGGAGAAATCTTGACGGCCATCGAACTGGATACCAAGGTCTCCGGCGAACTCCCCGTGCTGGAAGAGGAATTCGAGGTTGTGGAGACTCTCCTCGCAACCGATGAGCGTTGGCTCGCTGCGCTTGCCGCCCGCGATCTGGACGTAGAAAAAGTCCGCGTCGCGCCCCTGTCGGCAGGTGTCTTCGAGTACGACGACGAGAAAGGTCGCCGCATCCTGCGCGGCCTCGCCTTTGTGCAGGATTTCCCTGAGGACAGCGCGTGGGCGCATCCCGTGGACGGGTTGGTGGCTTACGTGGATGTGGTCAACAAGGAAGTTACACAGGTCATCGACCTCGGCGTCATGCCAATCCCGGCAGAGCACGGAAACTACACCGATCCTGAACTGACCGGTCCGCTCCGCGAAACACAGAAGCCCATCAGCATCACCCAGCCGGAGGGCCCAAGTTTCACGGTCACCGGCGGCAACCATGTTGAGTGGGAAAAGTGGAGCGTAGACGTTGGCTTCGACGTCCGCGAAGGAGTTGTCCTCCACAACCTTGCCTTCAAGGACGGCGACCAAAAGCGTCCCATCATCAACCGCGCCTCGATCGCAGAAATGGTGGTTCCCTACGGCGATCCTTCACCCATCCGGTCATGGCAGAACTACTTCGACACCGGCGAGTACCTGGTGGGCCAGTACGCCAACTCCCTGGAACTGGGCTGCGACTGCCTGGGCGACATCACCTACCTCAGCCCTGTCATCAGCGACGCTTTCGGCAACCCCCGCGAGATACGCAATGGCATTTGCATGCACGAGGAAGACTGGGGCATCCTTTCCAAGCACTCAGACCTCTGGACCGGGATCAACTACACCCGCCGCAACCGCCGCCTGGTGATCTCTTTCTTCACCACCATCGGCAACTACGACTACGGCTTCTACTGGTACCTCTACCTGGACGGCACCATCGAGTTCGAGGCCAAAGCCACCGGCATTGTCTTCACCAGCGCCTTCCCGGAAGGAGGTTCGGACAATATCTCCCAACTCGCACCGGGCCTCGGCGCACCCTTCCACCAACACCTCTTCAGCGCCCGCCTGGACATGGCCATTGACGGCTTCACCAACCGCGTGGAAGAAGAAGATGTGGTCCGCCAGACCATGGGCGAAGGCAACGAACGGGGCAATGCGTTCTCCCGCAAGCGCACAGTCCTGACAAAAGAGTCCGAGGCCGTCCGCGAAGCCGACGCCCGCGCTGGCAGGACGTGGATCATTTCCAACCCTGAATCCCGGAATCGTCTCGGCGAGCCAGTGGGCTACAAGCTCCACGCCGAGAACCAGCCCACACTGCTTGCCGACCCCGGCTCGTCCATTGCGAAGCGCGCGGCCTTCGCCACCAAGGATCTCTGGGTCACGCGCTACTCCGACGAGGAGCGCTACCCCACGGGCGACTTCGTGAACCAGCACTCCGGCGGCGCCGGCCTGCCCGCCTACGTTGCCCAGGACCGGGAGATTGATGGCCAGGACATCGTCGTGTGGCACACCTTTGGCCTCACGCACTTCCCACGGGTGGAAGACTGGCCGATCATGCCCGTGGACACTGTTGGCTTCAAGCTCCGGCCGGAAGGCTTCTTCGACCGCAGCCCGGTGTTGGACGTGCCGGCCAGCGCTTCGGGTTTGAGCTGCCACGGTCCTGCCGCGGCCTGCGAAGAGCACAGCGAACACGGCGAACCTGCCGGGCACTGCCACTAAAGCGCAGCCCGGGACACAGAGATGACAACCATGACAGAACGGGCCCGGGTAGCCGGGCCTGTCCTGCACCCCCGGATCTGCGCAGCCCTCACAGCTGTCTCCTGCCTGGTGCACGTGTGGCTGGCGGCCTCGGGACACCACGCTGCCTGGGTCGGCGTCCTCATGATCGGCATGGCGGCCGTCTGCATTCCCTGCACGATTCACATCTGGCGCCACAGCAGGGTAGATGCACTCCAGCAGGTGACCACGTCGGCCTTGGCCATGGTGGGCCTCCACGCTTTCCTGCTGCTGGGAGCGGGCGGTTTCGGTCACGCGCACGGTGGGGGACCGGCGTCGAACGCTGTTGATACCTCCGGCGCGGCGGGACTGCTGTTGGTGATTGGACTGGAAATCATGACGGCGTTACTCGCCGCAACGCTGGTGGCCCGCCTCCGGCGCTCGCGAATGACCGGCGCAGCCGTGGCGTCCCGACCCTCGTTGCGGGCGTGATCACTGGAACTCAACTCATCCCGGTTGCAAGGCTTTGGAAGTGGAGCCAAAGAAGGTCAGTAAGCAACTGCCCATTTGAAATCTCCGGTGCCACAATTGACCCATGGCCGCAGCGTGGTCAATTCGTGAGGGGTTCCTCAGCGGGCCAGACCCGGGTGCCCTGCGCCGCCCGCTGTTCTACGCGGCCTTGGCGGTCTTCACTGTAGTAGTCCTGGCCGAAGTGGGGATGTCCCTCCTGCTGGCTCAGACCGCCGTCGAGCCCGTCTCTGCAGCCGAGGCCGACAAGCTGGGCGTTCCGCTTCAAGTTTTCCTTAGTTTGCAGCGGCCGGCCGCCGATCCTCCGGGTGCCGGAATCGGCTTTCTGGCGTTCCTCGACGGGCTGCTGCTGTTCACGGTGCTGATGCTGGGGCTCAGCCTGATCATGGACTTGCGAACGTACGGGCGGGTTCAGGGCATCATCACGTTGATCGTGATGTTGCTCTGGGTCATCACGGCTTTCCTCACGGCGATGCTGGCGTTGGCGAAGCTGTTCCTGATGATCGGATTGTTCGTGTCCGCCCCGTTCGGAACTATCGCGTACTTGGCACTGTGGGGGAGCTTTCCCAAAGGCCAGGCGGCCGCGATCCTTGGATTGTTGCTGGTGCTCAAGATCGTCTTTGCGCTGCTGTTGATCCTGAGCCAGCCGAAGTTCCTTAAGGTCACGGGTCTAGTGGTGCTGCTGGTGGTTTCCGCGCTCCTTCAGGTGATCCTGGGGATCATCCACGGATTCCTGCCCGGGCCGCTGGTGTCCATCGGGGACCAGTTCTGGGCGCTGATCACCGTGGTGGTGGCGCTGGTGTGGGCTCTGATCATGCTGATCGCGTCCATCCCGGCGATCATCAACGCCCTGCGCGTGAGTGGTTCGGCGGGGGACTGAGCGGTCAACCGATCTGGCCCGGGGTGGGCGCCAATGGTCCTACGTTGAAAATGACTGGATTGCTCGTTTCACTATCGAGGGAGGCGGTCACACTGGCTCGTCCGTTGCGAAGGCCCCCAACACGACCGGAATTGCTGACGGAGACGACGAGCGGTGGACTGTGGCGCCAGGACACTGGAGCCGTGGTGCTCTTCGTTCCGTTGCTGAACGTGACTGTGGCGGTCAACTGAAGGGTCTGCTGAAGGCCGATGGAGTGCGGTCCCGACGGGCTGATGGTTATGGCCGTCGCTATCGGCTCAACTGTTACGGGCACCGTAGCAGGCCATTCCTTACCTTTGGCGTCGACGCATTGGGAGCTTACTGTCGTCTGTCCATGACCGGTGCCTGTCACCGATCCGGAAGTTTTTACACTCGCGATCTTGGAATCCTTTGAAGACCACGTGGCTGTGGTGGCAGGTTGTCGCGTGCCGTCCGTATATGTGATGAAGGCCATCACTGTTTGTGTCTGGGTGTGCTTGATAGACAGAGCAGTTGGGTCGATGACGCACCCGTTTGGCTCTCCCGTTGGAATGGTGGTGTCCGGGCCGGTGACCGTGACGGCAGCCGTAGCCTGGATGGTCCCTTCCGTGGCGGTGATGGTGGCGACACCTTGGCGGATCCCAGTCACCAAACCATGACCGTCCACACTTGCAATGTCCTTGTTGAGGGAATCCCAAATTGCAGGCTCGTTGCGGTTACCGATCGAATAATCGCTGAAGGTGCCCTGGGCCGTGAGCTGCGTCGTTCTCGCTGCAGGCACTGTGGTGTTGTCAGGAACTATGCGAAGGCTGACGAGGCTCAGGCTGGGGTCAGGATCTACGACCTGAAATTCCAAGTTGCCGGAGATCCCACTATGAGCCGCCGTTATTTGTGCAGACCCTGTCTTGGCAGCGGTGGCAACCCCGGTTGTGGAGACGGCGAGCACCTCCGGTACGTCTGAATTCCACGAAAGACCTTCTCCCAAATCCTTTGTCTCGCCGTTGCTATAAGTTCCCGAGGCCTTGAGATCGACAGTGGCGTCAGGATGGAGCCGCTGGCTTGGAGCCGTGATGGTGATCGATTGCAGGATCATTATGGGATCGGATGAGGCTGCGACAACCGCCACCACAGAGGCGGCAATCATTGCAACCGCAACAACCCCGGCAGTAACCCACGTGCGAATGATCCGCCGACGAACTGTGGACATCCCCTCCGTCAAGGCAAAGTCCAAATCCGCAGGGTGTGTTTGTGCGTCGAGAGAGGCATCGGCCAGTAATCGCTGCCGCAGCGCGTCTCTCATGGCCGGCCTTCCTCCAAGGCCAGTCGTCCGGTTGTTTCCTCGGCGTGTGCCAGCGATCTGCCGACACTCTCCGCAGGACGCCCCGTCATGCCCGCAATTTCACCGACAGTCAGGTTGGCGAACTCGTGAAGCACGATGGTTATCCGCTCCTCATAGGGGAGCTTTGACAAGGGGCTACCGCCCTGCGGCTTAATCTTCGGCCTCGTCTTCGTCTTCGGCCCCGTCTTCGGCTTCGGCGGGTCCTTTGTCTGCACCCATCGCTCATGCTTCCGGAGCAGCTCCACAAAAACGCACAACGTATAGACGCGCAACTGGGGAGTCACGGGTCCCTTCCACGCGCTGGATGCCAAGGACCATGATGCCTCGAGCAGTCTCCGGGCCGTCTCGGGGTTATCGCATAGCAAGTGGGCGCAATATTCCATATCGCCCTTCTGCCGCTCGAAGACGCTGCGCAGTTCGTTTTCGCGGTCCCTGAGTGCTGGGGCGATCTTGAGCGTAGGAATGGGGCCGAGTTCAACTTCCCTGACCATCGGCATGAAAACGCCGGCAACGAGCAGCACGATTCCAGCGCCTACCGCAAGGGGAAGACCGAAGTCCTGCACGCTGTCGGGTAACTCTTGACGCCACGAAGAGAAAACAACCACGGCTGCAACGATGACCGCGATGCCCAAGGCGGCCAGCACAACCCGTAGAGGAGTGAAAGCGCTGCGGATATGCCGCTTTGGCTGCTCGCACATGCTTTACCAGCTTAGGAATTCGCGCGGAGGAGTATCAAACAGATTTTACGTCTACCGATTGGATTTTTGAACAGATTGCAACTCTCAGCGGGAGAATTCTTCTTCCGATATCCGGTTCTCCGGGCGGTTCCGATAGGCAGCGAGGTAGGTGGAAATGCGGCGCACCGCTTCCTCAATGTCTTCCACAGCCGGCAGGATCACAAACCGGAAATGGTCCGGTGTTGGCCAGTTGAAGGCCGTCCCATGCGAGACCAGAATCTTTTGTTCCTGCAGGAGTTGCAGGACGAATTTCTCGTCGGAGGCGATGGGATAGATCTCGGGGTCCAGCTTGGGGAAGAGATACATGGCGCCGGCAGCCGGGACGCAGCTGACGCCCGGAATCGCTGTCAACAGTTTCCACGCCAGGTCCCGCTGCTCGCGCAGCCGGCCGCCAGGACGTATGAGGGCTTCGATGCTTT
Source organism: Paenarthrobacter sp. GQ52 (assembly GCF_059759005.1). NCBI lineage: Bacteria > Bacillati > Actinomycetota > Actinomycetes > Micrococcales > Micrococcaceae > Paenarthrobacter > Paenarthrobacter sp. GQ52. The sequence goes on along the minus strand of NZ_JCAXEJ010000027.1, from coordinate 31,602 downwards.
GGTAGCCGCCAAGGCACGTCTGGATGGCGTGCTGGGCCGGAACGTTGGCGCATAACCTCAGGGAGGCCAGCAGTTCCAACGACTCCCGGTAGGCGGCGGTTACGGTCCGGGGGCCGGTCACGGCGACCCACCCGGCCCGGTAGCCGGGCATGCGGTACGCCTTGGACAACCCGCTGAAAGTCAACACGCAGACATCCTCGGCCACAGCGGCCGTGTGGATGTGGGGCGCGTCGACGTAGCGGATTTTCTCGTAAATCTCATCCGAGAACAGCACAAGATCGTGCTTACGGGCCAGAGCGGCGAACTGCTCCAAAATGTGCCGGGGGTAGACAGCGCCTGTGGGGTTGTTCGGGTTGATGATCACGATGCCCTTGGTGCGCGGGGTGATCTTCGCTTCGACGTCGGCCATGTCCGGCCACCAGTTCTCGTCCTCATCGCACAGATAGTGCACTGCTTGGCCGCCTGTGAGTGTCACGGCGGCCGTCCACAGCGGGTAGTCCGGCGCAGGAATGAGGATCTCGTCGCCGTTCTCCATGAACGCCTGCAGGGTCATGGAAATGAGCTCGCTGACACCATTGCCAATGAAAACATCCTCGACGCCGATGGTCATCAGACCGCGCGTTTGGTAATACTGCGAGATGGCTGTGCGCGCGGAGAAGATGCCCTTGGAATCGCTATATCCCTGCGCACCGCGAAGGTGGTGGATCATGTCCACCACCACTGACTCCGGTGCTTCCAACCCGAACGGCGCTGTGTCCCCGAGGTTCATCTTGAGGATGCGGTGGCCCTCGGCTTCCATGGCTTTTGCAGCCTGGAGGATGGGACCGCGAAGTTCGTAGCGGACGTTCTGGAGTTTGCTGGAGTGCTGCATCGGACGCATGGTTGATCTTTTCATGTCACCGCCCCCGCCCGGCAAACCCGTCCGAAATTTGTCACTGGCCGAGCCTGTTGGTGCACAGCTGCGGGTTGCTGAGGCAGATGTTCACCGGGTCCAGGATGATTCTGGACCGTAGCTCAGTCCGGACCAGGACCAGGGCATTGATGTTGACTTTGCTTCCGGCATCCGGGACCACCCCCACCACAACGCACCGCTGGATGGAGAACGGAGGCTGCGCCTGGCAGGTGGAACCTTGGGTGAAGTCCAGCTGAATCTGCGCTGTTTGGAAAGCGGTTCGGGCATCTTCAATCCGTTGGCCCAACACGTCAGGCACGGTGGCCCGAACCGGCACGGCAATTTCCAGATTCACTGTGCTGCCGCGGCCCACCTTTTCACCACCGGCAGGGGTTTGGTTCACTACCGTTCCCTCTTGGGCAGCGTTTTCGACGTCCGAGGTGGTGGCCTTGAAACCTGCGTCCGTGAGGATCTGTACTGCCTCGGCCTGCGGCTTGGTTTTCACATCAGGCACGTTTGCATCCTTGAACATGGTGAAAAGGATCAAGCCAATGGCGGCCAAGAGCACCACGCCACCGATGATCACCCACAACCAAGGGAAGCGCCCGGGTGGTTTGGGTTTTTCTGCGGCGTGCACGGTCAAAGTCACAACATGGGCCTGGTCTGCGTAGTCCTCCGGCGCGTCGTCGGCGGAGTAGGCGATCAACTTCACTGGATAGCTGCCCGCAGTGGCGCCTGCGGTGTCGAAGCTGACAACGTACTGTTCGGTGGCCCCGGCAGCGATGGTCCGCAGCGGGTTGGGGATGGTGGTGTACGTTTTCGACGGCGGATTGGTCACCTGCCCGGGAAAGGCGCCGAGAACCACGCGCTCCTGATCGGGGGAGCCGTTGGTGACGGATGCTGTGAGGGATCCCTTGCCGTCCTTGAGAACAACATCGGGGGCGCTCAAGGTCATTGTGATGGCAGTCATGGCGCAACAACTCCTGGGATTGTGGTGGCGTAGCTCGTTGGGGAACCGCCATTGCGTCGTTGCCCAACAACGTAATCGCGGTTTACAGACGTGTTGAGGGTGGTTTGATGCATCTCAGCCAGCCTCCTGTAGTTGCAGCACGCAAGGCTCGAGCGCGAGACAGGCCACGCCTAGTTGTCCGCCGGCGGTTCCGAAGGTGACGTCCACGGTTTTGCCCGGGCCGGAGTCTTGCTGAGCCCTCGTGCCTTCGACGAACAATGACACAGTCACGGGATGTTGGGGCGCCAGCCTTGCCCGCTTAGTGGGGGGACCAAAGGAGAACAGTCCCCCGCCGAACTCCTTCACTTCCAAGACGCAGCCACCTGTCACCACCAGCTGCGTATCGGAAACCGAACAGGAACCGCCAGCCACAGACAAATCCGCCGCAGTTAGCTTCGCGGCCAAGGCCGTACCTGGGAAACCGCCCTGCCAATCCGCGGCGGAATCGTCATTGCCTCCGCCGCAGCTGACCCCGAACACCAAAACCAGGAACGCAATCACACCACATAAAATCACCACGATGATGGGTTTCCGATTCTCCTCAGTCACCGGTCCGCACCTCGAGTTCGTCGGTCACATGCGCCGGTTTCACTCCTTTGACGATCCGCCGGATCAACTCCAGTTGCCCGGCAGCTTCCGCCGGGACGTGCACTTTGATGTGGAAAGCGCCCGGGACGGATTCGACGTCGAAACCACCCACCCCCGTTGCGAGGTGCAGGAAGCGGGTGAGCCCGTCAACGGTCCCGCGCCGGGAGGAGAGCTGCGCCGCGGCAGCGATCAGATCCCGCTGTCGCGTGATGGGAACCGCGCTGGAAGCTTCCGATTGGCCCTCCGGGCCAGGGAGCGTCAACCAGTCCAGATCCACCCAACGTGACAAGAAAGGAATCAACGACGACGGCGCGCGGCCCGGATCCGGAACGGTATGGATTTGGTCCAAGACCCGCCGGACAGGCTGTTGCATATCCTCAGCTACGCCGAGAAGGGCCTGCATGGGTGCGCTTGAATCGGCAGCCACTTGGAACACTTCGGGCAGGACTTTGAGGAGTTTGAATGCCTCGAAGTCTGAAGACCTAGCCATTTCCGTGGACCACCTCAATTTTGTGGTCGCCGGAGCAGAACAGCCAAGTATCGGGCAACGTCACGACGTCGTCGACCACCCGCCGGGTGCAGCTTTCCCAAGTTAGGGCGTCGTCCTTGCTGCGGAAGACACCTTTGGGTCCTGCAGCCAGCACCAGGACTTGGCCTTCGGCCACAATGGCGCCGGAAACTGAGCGGACGGGCTCGAACCGGGTCCGGTCACGCAAGGGCAGGTTGCAGTTCACGTCCGGCACGCTCCATTGCGCCCCTGACAGGCCGAGTTGCAGGCGCAGGACACCGCCACTTTGTGTCGCGGCATAGGCTGCTTTGCCCATGACGTGCAGACCCCAACAACTGCCGCCGGTCCATCCTGTGCTCAGCTCCTCCCAGGAGTTCATGAACGATTCGTCAAAATCGGTGCGGCCCAGTTCATCGATCTTGAGCCGCAGGCAGCCCGTCCCGGTGCCTTCAGGAACTGCACGGCCGAGCCACACATAGCTCGCGCCGCCGTCGTACTGGACTGTCATGCAGCGGATGTCTTCGCCCGCCGCCTTGACCTGTTTGAAGCTGCCGGCCGTCCCGGCGTCGGGAGAGAGCCACACGCCGGCCGACGCCTCCGCGGCCACCACCACGCCTGTCCTGCCACGGATATCGACGAGGGCGTCCACGGCATAGAAACCCCGATCGGGCTGGGAGGTGTCCACTACGTTCTGCACCGGGATGGCGCCCTGGCTCACTGGAAGTTCATAGAGACCCCGCTCACCGGCCAGCAGCAGCAACGGCTCACCTTGCCGGTCCACCCAGCACAAGTCCGCTATGACGAAACCCAACTCGGATGCCTTGCGCCAGGACTCCCCGAGGTCATCGCTGATGTAAACGCGCGAACCAGTGGCCGTAACGGTGCTGACAGCCACCATGCCCGGGTGCGTTCCGGGGCCCACCCGGCCGGGTGCGGGCGAACGGAACGGCGCGATGGCACGGACGGTTTCCTCCCCATTGGCAGGGTCACCAAACTCTGCGCAGGCTTCCCATCCGTCCGCTGCGTTGGTGGTGCGGAACAACGTGCTCTCCTGGGCAACGAACCAAGTATTATCCTGCCCCTCCGCCTGTACCAAGGCCATGGTGTCCGTGTCCGGAACCTTGTCCACTTCCAGCGTGACGCGGTCCACGTATTGCACCCCGGGCTCGGCTTCCTCCATGGCCCGGTACAAATTGGAGACTCGCAGCGGTTTACCGAAACCCGATCCGTAGCTGGAAGTATCCGGGCTCAAGGGGCTGATTCCATCGGAGAGCCTCCCCGCGATCCGGGACTTCACGGCCTCGGCATCCTCATCGGGACGAACAACGATCCTCGCGTTTACCTGCACCTGCTTGTAAAGCCCCCAACGCACCACAGGCTCGGCACCAACCGTGGAACGCCTGCGAAGATACTGCTCCACTTCGCGGCGCACTTCCTCACGTGCGTACGCTACGAGCTCGGCGGCCTTGAGGGGACGAGCCGCGGCTGCGCCATGCATCGACGATCCGCTGCCAGAGCCCGTGCCGGTTCCGGGGACAAAAGGCACCAGCACAATTTCCACCTCCCCAGGCCGGGCGAACGCCCACAGTTCCTTGCGCGTGAAGGCTCTCGAACGGCCAACACCCCCGTGCCGCCGGGCCAGGACTTCATAGTCACGAACCGTGACGGCCCGGTCGCGGGCATGGAAATCCTGTGGAGCACGCCTGAGCGCGTTCTCGAGCGATTCACCATCACGACCCCCACTGGCCGGCTCGGGATTGGTGACCTTGGTCCCTGGCACCGGGGAGCGCAAGACCGTAAGCTGGCCGGCCCCGACGTTCCCGCCGGCCCCGCCGCCGCTGCGATACCAAGCGCGGACTTCGGCGCCGGCGCCCGGCACAGGCGCCCTTGCGCCGGACAACGTACGCGATGTTGGCTCTTCGTCCCACCAAGCGAACATCGCGACGCCGGCACTGCGGTCAATCCGCACCGGCACCTCGCCAGGCCTGACGTCGGCAAACGCCTCTACTTCCTGGCAATACCGGAACGTTTTCCCGTCCACAAGCACTGCCTCACCACTGCTCAGCCGCGTCCCTGTTGGAACCTCGACGGCGATTGCCAGGCCCGCGCCGGAGACGATCGGCGCGTTGGGGATGACCAGGCTCTGGCCGGGCCTGCCGGTTCCCGAACCGATGGGAACGGCGTCGTACAGGGTGACATCGGCCGCCGGGACCAGGAGGGTGGTCTTGCCGGGTGCCAAGACGGCAGCCGCCGTCGTCGTAAAGACAGGCTGGGATGAACCGGGAACGCCGGGTGGGCAACTGACCTGGGTCCCGCGCGGGATGCGGATTTCCTGGCCCGTGGCTCCTGCGGCGGATACGCGGCTGAATTCCAGCGCCGTTTCGGCCGTGCTCGGCGGATACAGGGTTGTGCCCAGCAGGTTCAGATAGACCGCGTAGAGCTTGTCCGGGACGCGGTTGAGCCGGTACATGAGTGTGTCCGTGAGGTAGGCAAAGGCCTCGATGATGGTGATGCCGGGGTCGTGGACGGAGAGGTCTGTCCATTCCGGGGCGATTTGCTGGATGCGTTCGCGGGCACCGGCAACAAGATCCGCGAAGCTGCGGTCATCCAGGTTCGGTACTGGGATACTCATGCTGCACCTCCAGATTCAACGGGCAGGGCGATGGTGATCTCGTCCTCCAACTGGGTGGTCCGCACCCGGTATTTCAACCTGACCTCCAGCACTTCGGGCTCATCCTGCGACCTCGACGCGTCCAAGGACAAGACCGTGATGCGGCGCTCCCATTGCTCCACTGCCCTTGCCACGTAATGGATGGCGAGGCCGGCCGTGGTGTCGTCGGCAGGTGCGAAAACCAGACGAAACAAGTGGCAGCCGTACGTTGGCCGGTTCACCCGCTCGCCAGGCCTGGTGCTGAGCAGGAGGAGGAGTGCTTGCCTCACGGACGCAGTGTCTGTGACCGCAGCCAAGCTGCCGGACGGCGTGAGCCTGAGCCCGGGCATGCCGGCGGCGGCGTCGAAATCCGGATGGATGAAGGCCACCGACTTGTACCGGGGGACGCTCATGGCTGGTTCCTGTTCATGGCTGTTGGCATTTCATGAGCCGGCTCCCACCAGCGTTTGCCCCGGACTGCGGACCGTGTACTTGACCGCGCCCGGGGGTGTGCCATTGGTGAAGCCCTCCAAAGTGTCGAGGCAAACCGCTTTGCCGCCTATGGTGACAAACGTTGAGTAGCCCCTGATCACGGGCAAGGTCTTTCTGCAGGGCTTGATATTTATGCTGATATGCGGGCACATGGTGATGTCCCTGCCTTGGGGGTCGTTGTCCACCAGGATGGGGGATTCCTTGATGCGCACCCATGCCTGCGAGGGCACGTTCTCCACCTTGCCGTCGTGGCCGCATCGCAGGACGGCTTCCTTGACGAGGATTCTCATGGCTTCCTGGTCCTCACGGCTTAGTCCTCACAGCTCAGGCCTCCTCGAAGTCGACGGTCTTTGCACGGATTTTCATGGCCTTGCCGGGGGCTTCGAGGACCAGGTCCGTGGCGGCAGTGATCTTGAGTCGGTCCGGTCCGAGCTCCACGGAGGAGCCGTGGCCGTCGGTGAAGCTGACGGTGTGCGCACCGCCGTCGAGCATGATCTGTTGACCGTCCGCGCTGCGGAAGGTGTAGCGGCTATCCCTTTCAGTACGGCTCAAGCTGTCCGGCGTCTGCTCGCTCCCGTAGAGGCCGCCGAGGACGATGGCCTGGGCCGGATCAGTGGCCGGTAGGAGGACCAACACGTTATCCCCGGGGGACGGCGGGACCACAAGTCCTTTGCCCGGGCCTGCACCCGCAGTCAGTACAGGGGCCCAGCTTGTTTGGAGATCGGGGTAGGCGGGAAGGCTGACCCGGACCCGGCCCCGGTCCTCGGGGTCATCCACGTCGGTGACGGTTCCCAAGGTAAAGACGTCCGGCCGCCGTTCCGGAACGGAGCTCGGCGGTCGGGTGGTCAGGGTAGTTTCGTAGCCGGTTCCGTCCAAGCGGTGCGAGGCGCTCGCGATCAGGTAGATCCCCTCGATGCTGGTTGCCACTCCCTTGATCCTCACCCTGCCGCCAGCCCTGAGCCGGGGGTTTCCTTCAGCGACCAACACGGCTGTGACTTGGCCTGCGACCTTTGTGTCCAGCTCGGCCTTGGACAAGCCGTCCGCGAGCGCCTGTGATTCCAGGACTTCGTTGTCACGCCTCAGATCACCACCTGCGCCCACGCTGGCTAGTGCTGGATCTGCTGCGACCTGCGCTTTCGCGTCGCTGCGTGTGGCCCCGGCTTGATGGACAGAGGCATCGTTGCTGCGCCAGCCGTTGGTTTGCGCGCCAGCGTAGGCCGGTTCCTGGCTGAGCTCGATTTCCGCGGAATGAAGGGTGGCCCCAAGGGTGAGCTCCAAAGGTTCGCCCTCGCCGTCGAGTCCTGTGAGCCTGAGCGCCCCGTCGTGCACTACGGGGTAGGCGCCCACCCGGGCACTTTGTTCCACGAGGAGGCTGAGGTCGGTGCGGGCGCACTGGTATACCTGCCCGAGCCGATCAGCGCCGCCCACTACGTCCAAACCGGTACCCTCGCACAGTATCCGTGCGAGCCCGGCAAGGTCGACTTCCTGGTGGAGCCGGGTGAATTGGCGTTTCCTAAGGCGGTGCAGGGCGTCGTAGGCCCTGATCCGGATCTCTTGGCCGAGATCCGCGCTGTAGCTGTACTCCACCACGGTTACCTCGCCGACGAACAGCGGTGTGCGCTGCCCGCCGAGCTCAACTCTTAGGGGGTCTCCCGGTGCTGGATCCACGCCGCCCCTTGCTGCTGCTGTGCGTCCGGGTCCGGGACGCCAACTGATGAGGCACTGGGCCGGGCGGGCAAGTGAGCTGAGCACGTTAACCGAGATGATCGCCGCCGTTTCGGCCGTGGTGAGCCTGCGTCGGCCGAGGGTGACGATCAGTTCGGGGAGGCCCTGGACTTGCCTCACGTTGTTGGCCTCATGGTGTCTCACCCATGGGAGGGACGGCGAGGGGGCCGTTGAAGCGCGTGGGGTCGTCGACGTTGTTGTATTCCAGCAGCAGTTTCCATAGCAGGGGTGTGCCGAACGCTGCCACGGACAGCCGCCCCAGCTCAGCCGGCGGTACCTCGGGAAGCAGCTCACCGCCGTCGGACACGAGCGCGTCCCACTCCGTGCTGCCGTCACCGGTGACGGATAGCGTGTCCACGGGCGGGGCCGTCAAATCAACCGCAGGGAGGCGTTGTTCGAGTTCGTAGTTCTCGCCGCCCTCTTCATCCGCCGCCTGACCGACCCTCACGAAGACCATCCGCATCCAGGACCTAAGGGGTGAACCGTTCGGGGCGAAACGATCGAAACGCTCGGCGACTTCCGTCACGATCCCCGGCACGTTCCACGCCCGGCCCCACACAAACCGGACCGACGGCGGCCTGCGCTGCCTTTCGACTTCGGCGCTGTTCTCCGCGAGCGCCCATATTGGGCGGGTCATTTGCCGTACGTCCTGAACATGGAGCGACGCCGGCGCGAGGTCGACGTCGAACAACAGATCCAGTCGTAGCTCAGTGTGGCCACCGCCCGTGAAGAGCAGGGGATCGTCAGCCAAACCGCTGCCGCTCAGTTTGCCGCCCGCACTCTTCCGTGTCTCCACGCCAGCTGACCGCTGCATCACCACCGTTTCCGGATTGAGCAGGCAGCCGAGGTGTTCACCGGTGTCCTCGATGAGGAAAGCGACTCGTTCCATGTCAGATCGCCAATTGTTCGTCGTGGAGGCGGGCCTTGCGGGCGATCACGTGTTCCACGGTTTGTGTCGGGGCTGCCTGTGTTGGCTGTGGACGCGGAGCGAGTTCGGGCCAGGTCCCAATGACGGGCGACGAGGGTGCGTGATTCACAACGACGCTCGGGTGCCCTTGGGATGCGGGATGGGTTTGCGGTTCGGGTTGGGGTTGCCTGTGTTGTGGGGCCTGCTCTGCAGGCTTAGTCGGCTCCGAGACGCGCAAAGCAGGCCTCGCAACGGGGGTGGGCGTGTGTTGTGGGGCCTGCTCTGCGCTTTCACTTCGTGTCGAAGAGCGCAGATCGGGCCTCGCAACGGGAGCGAGAGTGATGGGCAGGGCCCCGGGGTGAGCCGGGCGAAGTCGCAACGCGGGTGTGGGCGTGTGTTGTGGGGCCTGCTCTGCAGGCTTAGTCGGCTCCGAGGCGTGCAAAGCAGGCCTCGCAACGGGGGTGGGCGTGTGTTGTGGGGCCTGCACCACGCTTCTGGAACGAGCCGACAAACGCAAAACGGGCCTGGCAACTGAGGGTGTTGTAGGGGCGGCGGGGGTATCCGTCACGGGGAGGGTTTCGGGAGAAGCGGGAGGTGCAGGCGCAGGTACGGGTACAGACCGAGGAATAGCACCGCGCGGGCTACTTTCTGGGGCCTGGTTTGCGCCCAAAAGACGCCTAAAGCGACGCAGAGCGGGCCTCGCAACAGGAGGGGCCAACCCTGCGTCGCGGAGCATCTGAACCCAATGCTCGGGGGCGCCGTCGGTATCAAAGGCGCGAATCGGCGTCGGACTCTCCGGCGAGGTAGCCCCGAAAGTCCCCGAAGAGCCGGAAGCCCCAGGAGCCCGCGAAGCCCCAGACCCGCGCTCCAGCCATGCCGCTGCACCACGTAACTGCCGAGCGGCAGCCCGACGCCAGGAAAACCTCGGCTCAGGCGACGGGAGCGCGGGCATCATCGAGCTCCAAGCGGTCGTACGCGATGCTGAGGGATTCGATGGCGAGGTCCTTGCCCAAGGCGTCAAGGGGTGCGCCAAACCAGTCGCATGGCCATGCGCCCAGGAGGTTCCAGCGCCGGACTTCCACGGACCCGGCGTCGTTCAGCATCGCGATGGAGACGTTGCGGCGTTCCACTTTTCCGTCCACGGCCTTGAACAGCCACTGGAGCATTTCGGTGGAATCGGTGAGCCCGTATTTCAAGGTCACCGGCGTGTACTCCACCTGCCCCGGGATGACGCGCACTGTGCTGTTCTCACCACCGGAGCGGTAGAGAATGCGGTCGATCTTCAGTCCCAGGCCCTCAACCTTGGTGAAGTGGCCTTGGACGACGCCTTGGATGACGAGCTTGAAGTTGTAGGCCCGGTACGGGTCCACCACGTTGCCCGGTTGTGCGGCAGGTGTCGGGGTTGTCATGTCAGGCTCCTGCGCTTTCCGTCTCGCTGGTGTTGTCCGCCGACTGCATGAGCTTGAAGATCACGAATTCGGCCGGTTTCACAGGTGCGATGCCTATCAGCGTGACCACTTGGCCGGCGTCGCGAACCTCCGGAGGGTTTGTTTCCTCATCGCATTTGACGAAGAACGCTTGCTGAGGCGTAGTCCCGAGCAATGCTCCATCCCGCCAGACGTTGGTCAGGAATGCTCCGATGTCGCGGCGGATCGACTTCCATAAGGTGTGGTCGTTGGGCTCGAACACCACCCAGCGTGTGCCATCCGCCACGGATTCTTTGATCATGTTGGTCAGCCGTCGGACGTTCACGTAGCGGTATTCGCTCGCCTCGGGCGCCTTGGTCCGGGCACCCCAAATCCGTATTCCCTCGCCCGGGAAATAGCGGATGCAATTAACGCCGGCCGGGTTGAGGACCTCTTGCTCTCCGCGGCTCACGCGCCGCGCAAGGTCGATTGCTCCCTGAATGGGCTCGTTGGCGGGCGCCTTATGGACGCCACGGGTGGCGTCAACGCGCGCCCACACGCCCGCAATATGGCCCGACGGCGGTTGTGTCACCTTTTTGCCGGAAACGGGGTCGATCATCACGATCCACGGGTAATACAGCGCGGTGTAGCCGCCAGGGGATTGCGGGGCACCGAGGTCCTCCTGATCTGTGGCGTCCTCAGCTGAGTCCCTTGCGTCTTCAGCGTCGCCGTCAGAGTCAGCGTCCGGCGTCGTGTCCTCATCAGAAGACGTGTCTTCGTCCGAAGACGAAGCACCTTCAGGAACTCCCGACGTCGCAGCCCGGGTAAGTGCCCCGACGTCGTCCACTTTCTCAACCGTGTCCAGAATCGCCATGCGGTCCTGGCGAAGCGGGTGTTCAACGTGCGCTTGCAACGCCGCGTACGATTCCGCGTCCGCGTAACCGGGCGCGGCCACCATGGAGATGTCGTCCACGGCCTCAAACAGGGTGAGCCCGGTGGGCTTCGCGGCGGTCCCCGTGAGGCTGCCGTCCTTGCCGATGTTCACCACATAACAACGGCTTCCTCCGTTGGAGAAGAAGCCGTATACAGCGTTCGAAAGCGGTGTACCCGCTGTCGCGTTGCCAACGTATTGATCCACGAACTGTGTCCAGTTGTCCAAGACCCGGAGCTCGTCAACCAGCGCGTCCCCGTTAGGGGCGAGGCCGACGAACCCGGCGATGCTCGTGTTGACCTGCCCTATGGCGCGTGCGCCGCTGGGTACTTCCTGTACATAAACGCCTGGCGCCTGATAGTTCGCCATGATTCGCCCCTCTTCTGCCCGCTAAACGGGTGCTAGGTCCACCGGATGATGACCGGCAGGCTGCTGGTGCTGGCCGAGACTTCCCTTTCGGTTCCGTGGACAGCCACTGCAAAGTGCTGGAGTTCATCCGTCGAGGCCAGGACCTCAAAATGGCCGGTGGCATCGCTAACCACGGCCGTGGCGGAGGAATGGGCGTGAATGTAGGCGTCAGGGATGCCTTTGTTGTGGACGTCCACCAGGCGTCCGTGGATTCGGCGGGCAACACCCGTCTTGACGATGAGTGGCTCCAGGACTGGGGGTCCTGAGGGTTCTTCGAAGCGCAGGGCAACAGGGATGCGGACCAGGAAGCCCAACCCTTGCCGGATGGCGCCGGAGTATTCTTCCGGGCGGAATTCACCCGTAGACACCACTGAGTACTGGCTGTGACGTTCCACGGCCAGCAGCAGCTTTTCCATGGTGTCGAGCTGCCCGGGGCCGTGGCATTCCACCGCCACCCGGAGTTCAAGGTCCAGGACGGGTCCGTCGCGCCGTGACCTGCCCACGCGGTTCAAGGTGACGGCATGAACGGTAACGGGAGCGTCCGGTGGGGGTACACCTGCAACTGGGGAGCCGTCGTCGAAGCGCACATGCTCGGGAGAGATGGCGTCGGAAAGTACCCCCAGAAGGTCGGTCAACGACGAACGCACATAGCCCACGGCAAAACCCAGAACTCGAAAGGTGACCACTAATGCAACTGGGACTAGGTTACTCCCGCTAAAGTGCGTAGTCACTGGGCAAAGACGGGTAATTCCATTCGGTTGAGGCCGCGGTGACCGGTTGGTCCCTCGTCTATGCTCAGTTCATGACGACGGGGGAGAGCATTAGACGGCCCGGACTGGTGACGTTCTCGGTGGTGCTGATGTACATCGGCGGCATCGCCCAGATCATTCTTGGGATCCTGACGATTTTCCTGCGATACACCCCGGAGGCCCAGTCCGGCGGCATTGCCCTGCCCATCACTTTGCTCGGTGCAGGCATGATCCTGTTCGGCTTGTTGGTGATCGGGCTGGCCTCCGGGGTAGCCCGGGGGAGTGAAGCTGCCCGTCGGGGTGCAACAGCGGTGATGCTGCTCGGTCTGGCCTTTGCCTTGGTGGATCTCATTGTTGCCGCGGACGGAGACTGGTCTGCCGTCATTGTTCAGTCCATCGCGACCGTTGCGGTGGTTGTTCCTCAGTGGGTGGGGCGTGGTCGCCGCTACTTCGAGGCGCGCTGAACCAATGCTTGCTGGGCGTCACGGTACGCCACGCGGCGGTGAACAAAGCGCACGATCTCGATCAGGGCGATGCAGGCCACGGACGTTCCCAAGACCAGCAGCGCCGTGGGGAGCGTCGGATCGGTGAACTGTAGGAAGTCGCGGGCGATCGGCACGGAGTACACCAGTATCAGCCCAATCATCATCGCCCCGATGACCAAGCCCTTGAAACGGGTGACCGGGCGAGAGAGCACCACGAGGATCCAGATGCCAATGATCGTCAGGATCAGGGTGGACCCGGTCCGGATTTCGGCTTCCGGAATCTGCAGGTTCGCGGCAAGGCGGGCGTAGGAGGCAAGCCCCAGCGTCACGGAGACGCCTGCCGGCACGGCGAACGTGAGCGACCGCCGCAGGAAACCCGGGATGTAGCGCTGGGCGTTGGGTAGCAATGCCAGGAAAAACGCAGGAATACCGATGGTCAAGCCATCAGTCACGGAGAGTTGCCTGGGAAGGAACGGGAAAGGCAACAGGAGGATGCCGAACGCGATGGCAAGGAAGGTGGCGTAGGCGGTCTTCGTGAGGAACAGCATGGAGACGCGCTCAATGTTGGCAATCACTTGGCGGCCCTCAGCAACCACGCTCGGCAGGTGGGAGAACTTCCCGTCCAGGAGCACCAAACGCGCCACGGCCTTCGTAGCGGCGGCCCCCGAATTCATGGCCACACCGATGTCCGCTTCCTTGATGGCCAGGGCGTCGTTCACGCCGTCGCCTGTCATGGCCACTGTGCGGCCGGCAGACTTCAGCGCCACGACGATCCGCTTCTTCTGGTCAGGGGTCACACGGCCGAAGACCACGTTGTTGTTGATGACTTCCATGAGCTCTTTGTCATCAACCGGCAATTCGCGTGCATCGAAGCCGTGGGGTGCATCGAGCCCGACTTCCCGGGCAATTGCGGCGACCGTTTGCGGGTTGTCACCGGAAATGATCCGGACATCCACATCCTGTGCTGCGAAATAGGTGAGTGTCTCGGCAGCGTCGGGACGGATGTTCTCCTTGAACGTCAGAAGCACCACGGGGACAGCGTCCGCCGGAACAGTCTCATCATCAGTGGGCGTGCCGTGTGCAAGGACCAGCGTGCGGCGGCCGGTGGCTGCGAGCTCGACGGCTTGGGTGGCGAGTTGCCGGAGCAACGGATCGCCGGAGTTTATTGCCGGGAACACCATTTCAGGGCCGCCGAGAATCCACATCCCGTCGTCGAAAATCACCGCGCTCCACTTGCGCGCGGAGGAGAAGGGCACCCGGTCAAGCGGGAGGCCGGGCGTCTCATTGAAGTGTCCGTCGAGGCTGCGGGCCGTTGCGTTGGCATCCTTCTGCACCCCGTACCAGGAGAGCACGGACTCCCAGCCAGGACGGTTTGCAAGGGGATGCGCGGCGTCGAAAACGATGTCGCCTTGGGTGAGCGTTCCGGTTTTGTCGAGGCAGATGATGTCCACGCGGGCCAGCCCCTCCACGGCGGGCAATTCCTGCACCAGGACCTGCTGACGGGCGAGCTTCACCGCCCCTACGGCGAAGGTAATACTGGTCATCAGCACCAGCCCCAAGGGGACCATGGCGACGACGGCGGCAATAGTCGCCGTCGCTGCGTCCCGCCACGCTCCACTCGCCGAGGCTTCGGCCCACCCACCCTGGGCAATCATCTGGGCATTGAGAACCAACAACGCCACGGGACCTACGAACCAGGTCACCCACTTCAGGACCCGGTCAATGGAGGAACGGAGCTCTGAGGCCACGAGCGAGAATCGTTTGGCTTCGGCGGCGAGTGAGTTCGCGAAGGAATCGGCTCCCACCCGATCCACCACCGCTGAGCCTTCGCCCGCAACCACAACGGAACCGGACAACACGCGGTCCCCGTCTTCCTTTTCAACGGCGTCGGATTCGCCGGTCAGCATGGACTCGTCCACTTGGAGTCCGCGTGCGCCGGTCACCACCCCGTCCGCGGGCACCTGATCTCCGGCCCTCAGGACAAGGGTGTCGTCCAGTACAACGTCGTCCAAAGCGATTTCTGCTTCTGAGCCTTCGCGCATCACCCGGGCATGCGGCGCGTTCAGGAGCGCCAGACGGTCCAAAGCCCTCTTTGCCCGGTACTCCTGGACGCTCCCGATCACCGCATTGGCAACTGCACTGAATCCGAAGAGCGCGTCCTGCCAGCGGCCGATAGCGAACAGGACAATGAAGCAGGCCAGGATAATGCCGTTGAACAGGGTGAGCACGTTGGCGCGGACGATGCTCCACACGCTGCGGCTGGTGTCTTGGACAAAGGCGTTGGTTTGCCCTGCGGCCACCCTCTCGGCGACCTCGGCAGTGCTTAGTCCCTGCACCGAGGACCCCACTAAACGGACGGCCGCCGCCGTCAGGTCTTTATCGATTGGCACTCATGCCCCCGTTGTTGAGTCGGTGGAGCGATGGGACTGAGTATGCCAGCAGCGGGGCGTTATGTCGCCGTCGTGGTTGTTAGGCTTGCTTCAATCTACTCGCGGAGGTACTGGCGGAGCCCGGGGATTGCGAAGTCCACCTTGCCGTAGCCGGCCGACTCGATCAGGCCCGCAGCGATGAGCCTGTTCCGATACTTGGAAATGACGTTGGGCTTGGCCTTGAGGATGGCGCCGATTTGACCAGCAGCAGATGGGCCTTCCTGGAGGGCCATCGCGTCGAGGAACTCGCGGTCTCTTTCTGAGATGTCCGACAGGGCCGACTCGACGACCACTAAGGTGTTCCGTCGTTGGGCCGC
This sequence comes from Paenarthrobacter sp. GQ52, assembly GCF_059759005.1. Lineage (NCBI taxonomy): Bacteria > Bacillati > Actinomycetota > Actinomycetes > Micrococcales > Micrococcaceae > Paenarthrobacter > Paenarthrobacter sp. GQ52. The sequence continues at coordinate 16,106 of NZ_JCAXEJ010000027.1, read as the reverse complement.
TGCGATTCCATGCTGAACGCGGCTCTGGTCCAGTTTCCATCCTGATTTGCCGGCTTCGAGCCAAAGGTAGTAGCCGACCAGTTGGATCAGAAAGGGATAACCCTCGGTGGCTTCGGCTGCTTTGCTGATGAGGTCGGGGGAGATACTAACGCCGCCCTGACCGAAGAGCTCGCTGTAGGAAGCGGTGACTTCCGCGATGGCGGCTTCGTGGAGGTTGATCCTGTCAGCCCGCCGCAGGAACGTGGCAACGCCCTCATTAAGGAGGTCGGATACGGCTGCTGGCAGGCCAGCAAAGATCAGGCCGATCGGTAGTCCGTCGCGGATGAAGTGTTGTACGTCGGCGGCCAGTTGAGCGATTTCTGTCCTATCGACCGCATGGATCTCGTCGATGGTAATGACCAATCCTGTGCCTTTCTCGTCCAGCAGCCGCAACAGTTCGTTCCCGGTCCGCCGCCAGTCGAGGGACCGTTCCGGTGGGAGCTGGGTTGTCAGTCCGAAGCCTGCTGCTGAAAAGGCGGTGATCTTCCGGGATGGAGGTCGGTCTCCGAACTCATCGAGGAGGCGGAGCATGTCATCGCCAACCCCCGCGAGGAAGCCTGGCGTGGCTGTTCGAGATATCACGGCCCAGCCATGATTCCGGGCGATACCCTCGGCTTCGCTCAACATGACTGTCTTGCCGATGCCTCTTGAACCGGTGATGATGGTCAGAAGCCCCGGCGCTCCGGAACCCTGCTGCAAGCCGTACTCGAACTCGTCCAGCAGCCCGGCACGCCCCACCAGCTCGGGAGGCGTGGCTCCGGCAGTCGGCTTGAAGGGATTCTGCATACACCCTCCTTGGGTGAAACCGGGTGAAACTGGTGAAAGTGGTGAAACTCCTGCCACCATAGGCCGACCCTCAGCTGGAAGCAAGCCTGGCGCGGGAAAGCGGATATCAAGAGCGGAGGACAAGCGATGGGCCAGCCAACACCATCCCCGGAGACCGGTTACGCAGAGATCAACGGATTGCGGATGTACTACGAACTCCACGGTTCCGGTGGCACGCCTTTGCTGCTCCTGCATGGCGGGCTGTTCGACATCGAGCAGCAATTCGGTGCGCTTATCCCGGCCTTGTCAGCGGATCGCAGGGTTATCGCCACGGACTTCCAAGGTCATGGCAGAACCAACGACATCGACCGCGCGTTGAACACGGCTGACTTGGCCTCGGACGTCGTCGGTCTTCTGAAACATCTGGGCGTTGGGGAGATTGATGTCTTCGGCTTCAGTGTTGGCGGGGCTGTTGCACTGCATCTGGCGATCAAGCACCCCCAGCTCATCCGGAAGCTCATCGTGTCGTCGGTGTCGTTCAACCCCGACGGCGATCGCGGTGGAAACGCTGAGGCTGTCACCGAGATGACCGTGGACATGATCGCGGGAACTCCCATGGAGCAGCGGTACCTGGCCGTCTCGCCGCACCCGGATCACGAGCACCTGCAAGGACTCCTGACCAAGCTCGGCCGCTACGACACCGGGTCAAAGGGATGGTCGGATGAGGAGATCCGCGGAATCCAGGCCCCTACCTTGATCACGGTGGGGGACTCAGACATGGTCAAACTTGAGCACGCGGTGCGGTTCCTCCAGCTGCGCGGGGGTGACGTGAACGGTGATTTTGAGGGTGTGCCCGCGTCCCAGCTAGCGGTCTTTCCAGGCATCACCCACTTCTTCGGGCTCGCCAGGACAAACCTCGTGCAGGATGTCGTAACGACCTTCCTCGACGCGCCACCGCCATCCGGCTGGCAGGACCAGTAGCCTCTCAAGCTCCCCGGCCCAATTCGGGCCCCAGAATCGCCGCCTTCTTCAGCTGGCCTGCCGCGCAGCGCCGCGCCACCATGCAACGGTGGCCGCTGCAGCGTCCGCCAGGGGAGTGGGTTCAAGCCCTAACAGCTTTTGGCTTGCGGCCGAGTCCATCACAAAGGGACGCTCGAACTGGTACAGCAATTCGGCCAGCTCGCGCATGTCCGTGGAGAAAATACCCGCCACCCGCAGCACCCAACCGGGGACGGCGCTCACTTTCGGGGTGGCCACCCCAGCAGCACCCGCGTAGGCCGCCGCAACTTCGCGCTGAGTCATTGGCGAGCCGGTGGGCGCGTGCAGCACGGTGTTCCAAAGTTCGGGCTTCAGTGCTGCGGCGATCATGGCCGCTGCAAGATCCGGGACATAAGTAAAGGAGTGCGGCCGTTCGGCGCTTCCGATTGCCTGGATCGGCTTGCCTGTCAGGACCAGCGGAACCATCCGTTCGCCTGCATGGGCCATTTTCACACGAGGCCCAAAGAAGTCTCCTGCCACGACGCTCACAGTATTGGCAGCGTGCGCTTCGCGCGCTTTAAGCAGTTGGGTGCGGATGCCGCGCTTGCCGCTGGTAGCTTCCCGCGGGCTCGATTCCGTCATGAGCCGGTCCGGCTCACTGTACGAGTACAGGCTTTCGGGGAAGACGACGACGGCGCCCGCGGCTGCCGCTGCATTCATCACCACTTGCTCGGCTTGGGGGAGTTCGGCGGCCCACGCCGATGCCCGGTAGGCGGATCCGTGAATGCAATGGAAAACTGCGGTAGCGCCCTTCAGCGCCTCATCCAGCTGTGAAGGATCGGAGACGTCAGCCCGTAATCGTTCAACCAGGGGATGCTCCGGGCCACCGCCGGATCGCGTTAGGACGCGTACCTGATGCCCTTCGTGAGCCAGTTGTTCCGCGACAATGTAGCCAACCGGTCCTGCTCCTGTGACGACGTACATGGTGTGCCTTCTTTCAGGGCTGTTTGCGTTGAAATCGAAAAGCGAGAGCAGTGCTCTCTCAATCAGCATGTAGGGGTCGAGCTGAATTGTCAAGAGCGGTGCTCTTGTTTGTTGACAGCGCTCTCTGTTGTGGCAAGCTGTGAACATGACTCCAGCCGAACCTGCCGCCACCAAGAGCAAGGGAAAGCCCCAGACTCCCCGCGAACGTGCCCGCATTCAGACCATCGCCGACATCGTTCGGATCGGCCGGGAACATTTGGCCCTCCACGGCGCCGCCGCTCTTTCCCTGCGTGCCGTCGCAAGGGATCTTGGCGTCGTTTCCTCAGCGGTTTATCGCTATGTAGAGAACCGCGACGAACTCCTCACGCTCCTGCTGGTCGACGCCTACAACCAGCTTGGCGACGACGTCGATGCAGCTGTGAATGCCGTGGCGGAGGATGACTTCGCAGCGCAGTTCACGGCGCTGGCTAACGCGGTGCGTACATGGGCCATCCGCGAACCGGCCAGCTATTCCCTCCTATTCGGCAGTCCAGTCCCGGGGTATCAGGCGCCAGGTGAGCGCACTACCGTCCCTGGTACGCGGGTCATCGTTCGCCTCGTCGGTATCTTCGATGCCGCCTACCGGGCTGGCGCGCTCAACGACGCGGCGAGTCCCGCCGTCGTGATTCCCGAAGGGTTGGCCGCGGACCTGGCAGCCATTCGCGGCGAGATGAATCTCGCCGCACCTGACTCAACCTTGGCGCGGGGTGTCCTGGTGTGGACGTCCGTGTTCGGCGCTATCAGTTTCGAGGTTTTTGGGCAGTACGGACGCGATACTTTCGCCGCGCGCGATGACCTGTTCGAGCATCAGCTGAGCGTCCTTCAGGGTGTCATGGGGCTCCAAGGCTAGGGCGCTACAGTATTCAGATGGCTCGAGGACTTGCAGACATTGGTGCGGAGGGCGTCCTTCTCGCCGGTGCGGGCCGCGCGATCCTCCTTCAGATTGCCGACCCCCGGGTTGGCCACGGAGTCGCGGACCACAGCGACTTTGCCCACCGGCCGCAGGACAGGCTCCGGGCCACGCTGACCTATGTTTACGCCGTGGTTTACGGCACCGAAGAACAGGTCGCTGCGGTGCGCCGCGCCGTCAATCGTGCCCACGCGCCGGTTCGCCGGAACGCCGACGAGGCTTCGGCCGGTTACAACGCCTTCGACGCCGATTCCCAGCTTTGGGTTGTCGCCACCCTTTACGACACGGCAGTCACCGTCTACCAGCAGGTTCACGGACCGCTCGACGAGGATACCGCCGACCGCATGTACGCCGATTATGCGCGGATCGGTACAGCCCTGCAGCTTCCGCCGGACAAGTGGCCCGCTGATCGTGCCGCCTTTGCCACGTATTGGGACGCGCATGTGGCAACGTTGCAGCCCGACGACAAGGCCCGCAAAATCGCCCAGGACCTGCTCTACCCGGCCACGGGACCGGCCATGATGCGCTTGGCCATGCCGCTGGCGCGCTTCCTCACGGCGGGCTTGTTGCCTGAGCAAGTTCGTGAAGGATTCGGATTCACCTGGGGTCCCGTCCAGGCGCGACGCTACGAACAGACAATGCGCATGGTGGGGCGCGTCTACCCGCGGCTGCCGCAGCGTGTTCGTCACTGGCCGAAGGACTACTACTTGGGCCAACTCAAACCAGGCAGAATGCCCCACCATGCGTAACTTCACCTCGGTTGAGCAGTCCATTGATGACGCCGCCCACCGATATTTGGACCGGCCCCGAGTCGGCCCGTTGCGGGGGCGGCTCACGGAATTCGTGGTCTTTGGGCTGAAGCAGGCCTGGGCTTGTGTGTTCGGAGCGGCGTTACTCGCAGTGATCATCGCAGCCCGTCTTTGGTACCCGGATAACGCCGGCCTCGCCCGGAACGACTTCCTGACCATCGCCGCCGTCGTTATTCAAGTGCTGATGATCAGCTTCAAACTCGAGACACTGCGGGAGTTGCGGGTGATCCTGCTGTTCCACGTGGTGGGGACGGTGATGGAGCTGTTCAAGACGGACGTCGGGTCGTGGGCCTACGAGGCGGAGGGCGTCCTGCGGATCGGGGCCGTGCCGTTGTTCAGCGGGTTCATGTATGCCGCTGTGGGTTCTTATATGGTGCGCGTGTTCCGGCTGTTCGACCTCCGCTTCGACCGCTACCCCCGCCGTTGGATCACCGCCCTTGTGGCTGGCGCGATCTACGTCAACTTCTTCTCGCACCACTACATCTTCGACGCGCGCTGGGTGCTGCTGGCCGCCGTCGTGCTTGTCTACGGACGGTGCGTGATGCACTTCCGGGTGTTCCGGCGTCGTTTCCGCATGCCCATCCTGGTCTCGTTCCTGCTGGTGGCGCTGTTCATCTGGTTCGCCGAGAACATAGGCACATGGTCGCGTGCCTGGCTGTACCCGAACCAGCTGGAGGGCTGGCAGGCGGTCTCAATCGACAAGCTCCTCGCGTGGTTCCTGCTGATGATCATCTCGGTGGTGTTGGTGGCCTGGGTGTATAAGCCGGAGCCGCTGGAGGCCACCCAAACCGCTGACGCCACGCATCCCGCTGACGCCACGCAAATTCGCGCAGGCCACCCGGATATGGGTGTCACCAGTCGTTCGGAGTGACGCCAATCCGTCTGCGCGTCGGCAGACTTGGCCAGTTCACCATCGGCGAAACCAGCCCTCAATCCGCGTGATTCGGGCATTTTTCAGTCGGCAAATGAGAAAGTTGAGCGTGCTTCACTCAACTTTGGATTGACTTAAATCTGAGGCTGAGTACAGTTGAGTGCAGAACGCTCAACTAGCCGATTGTTGAGCAGGCTTCCGGCACGTAGACCGCCCAGCGGACCGTTGTCAGGTGCAATCTCCAACATCGGCCATTGAAAGGAAACAAGATATGTCACGTGCAGTAGGTATCGACCTCGGAACCACCAACTCCGTGGTCTCTGTTCTCGAAGGTGGCGAGCCCACCGTTATCGCCAACGCAGAAGGCGGCCGCACCACTCCGTCCGTCGTTGCGTTCTCCAAGTCCGGCGAAGTCCTGGTCGGCGAAATTGCCAAGCGCCAGGCCGTCAACAACATCGACCGCACCATCGCCTCCGTCAAGCGCCACATGGGCACCGACTGGAGTGTCGCCGTCGACGACAAGAAGTACACGCCGCAGGAAATCTCCGCGCGTATCCTCATGAAGCTCAAGAACGACGCCGAGAGCTACTTGGGCGAAAAGGTCACCGACGCTGTGATCACCGTTCCGGCATACTTCAACGACGCCGAGCGCCAGTCCACCAAGGAAGCCGGCGAAATCGCGGGCCTCAACGTCCTCCGCATTGTCAACGAGCCCACCGCGGCTGCACTGGCATACGGCCTGGACAAGGGTAAGGAAGACGAACTCATCCTGGTCTTCGACCTCGGTGGCGGTACCTTCGACGTCTCCCTCCTCGAGGTTGGCAAGGACGAAGACAACTTCTCCACCATCCAGGTCCGCGCAACCGCCGGTGACAACCGCCTCGGTGGCGATGACTGGGACAACCGCGTTGTCGAGTGGCTCCTGAGCCAGCTCAAGATCAAGGGCATTGACCTCTCCAAGGACAAGATCGCCCTCCAGCGTCTCCGTGAAGCTGCAGAGCAGGCCAAGAAGGAACTGTCCTCCTCCACCAGCACCAACATCTCCCTCCAGTACCTGTCCGTCACCCCCGACGGCCCGGTTCACCTGGACGAGCAGCTGACCCGTGCCAAGTTCCAGGACCTCACCAAGGACCTGCTGGACCGCACCAAGAAGCCGTTCCAGGACGTCATCGCAGAAGCCGGCATCAAGGTTTCCGACATCGACCACATCGTTCTCGTCGGTGGCTCCACCCGTATGCCTGCCGTCTCCGAGCTCGTCAAGGAACTCGCCGGCGGCAAGGAGCCCAACAAGGGCGTCAACCCGGATGAAGTTGTGGCCGTTGGTGCCGCACTGCAGGCCGGCGTCCTGAAGGGTGAGCGCAAGGACGTCCTCCTCATCGACGTCACCCCGCTGTCCCTCGGCATCGAAACCAAGGGTGGCGTCATGACGCACCTGATCGAGCGCAACACCGCTATCCCCACCAAGCGTTCCGAGACCTTCACCACCGCTGACGACAACCAGCCGTCCGTGGCCATCCAGGTCTTCCAGGGCGAGCGTGAATTCACCCGCGACAACAAGCCGCTGGGCACGTTCGAACTGACCGGCATCGCACCGGCACCGCGCGGCGTTCCGCAGGTCGAGGTCACCTTTGACATCGACGCCAACGGCATCGTCCACGTGTCCGCCAAGGACAAGGGCACCGGCAAGGAACAGTCCATGACCATCACCGGTGGCACGGCACTCTCCAAGGACGACATCGACCGCATGGTCCGTGAAGCCGAAGAGCACGCTGCTGAGGACAAGGCCCGCCGCGAAGCTACGGACACCCGTAACTCCGCAGAGCAGCTCGCCTACTCCGTGGACAAGCTCATCGCCGACAACGACGACAAGCTGCCCGAAGAGGTCAAGACCGAGGTCAAGGCCGACGTCGATGCCCTCAAGTCCGCCCTGGAAGGCACCGACGACGCCGCCGTCAAGACTGCGTTCGAGAAGCTCCAGGCTTCCCAGACGAAGCTCGGCGAAGCCATCTACTCGCAGGCTGCCGCAGCTGACGCTCCGGGTGCCGGTGCAGAAGGCGCTCCCGCCGGTGACAAGGCCGCTGACGAGGACATCGTCGACGCCGAGATCATCGACGAAGACGAAGCGAAGAAGTAGCCATGCCTCACCACGGCAACGAAGCAGAGCACTCAGAAGGCAACGAGCCGCGCAAGCCCGTCATCCGGGACAACCGCAAGGTTGACCCGGAGACCGGCGAAGCGCGTCATCCTGACAGCGAAGCTACAGCTCCCACCGAAGGCAACGCCGCTCCTACGGACGGCGACGCCCTCTCCCAGGCTGAGGAAATCCTCAACGGGGTAGAGGTGCCGGCCGAGGAATCGGTAGCCTCCGGTGCCGCGGCTGAAGCCCAGGCAGCGGAGCTCCGCAACGACCTCCTCCGCCTTCAGGCTGAGTACGTCAACTACCGCAAGCGCGTCGAACGCGACCGCGCCGTTGCAGGAGAGATGGCCGTCATCGGCGTCCTGAACTCCCTGCTCCCGGTGCTGGACGACGTCGACGCCGCCCGCCAGCACGGTGACCTCGAAGACGGCCCCTTCGCCGCCATCGCCACCAAGCTGGAGAACGCGCTGAAGACGTACGGACTGGAACGCATCGCGGATACGGGCGTCGAATTCGACCCCACCATCCACGAAGCACTTATCCAGCAGCCCGGCGAAGACATCGAGGTTGACACGGTCAGCCAGGTGCTGCGCTCCGGATACCGCTCAGGTGAGCGTGTCCTGCGTGCAGCCCAAGTCATCGTGGCTGTCCCGGCTTAGTCTCACCCTGTCGCTACACCGGATATGGGGCGGTGCCCGCTCCGCGGTGCCCTCCACACCGCCGCCCCATATCCGGTTGCGCGCCCGCTGTAAGCTCGCCTGAGGTGAGCTGACTGCGGCCGTACGCTTTGTTTGTTTTAGAAAGGAAACGCTCTTGGCCAGCCAGGACTGGGTTGAAAAGGATTTTTACGCGATCCTTGGTATCGCCAAGGACGCCTCCGACGCGGATATTAAGAAGGCTTACCGCAAGCTCGCCCGGCAGTACCACCCGGATACGAATGCCGGGGATGCTGCTGCGGAGAAGAAGTTCAAGGACATTTCCGAGGCTTACTCGGTGTTGTCGAGTCCTGAGGACCGGCAGCAGTATGACGCCATCCGTGCCATGGGCGGTGCCCGGTTCGCTCCGGGTGCTGGCGCCGGGCGCGGTGGTGCCGGAGCTAATGGCGGTTTCGAGGACCTGTTCGGCGGCTTGTTCGGCGGCGGGCCCGGTGCCCGTCAGCCTGCTGGCGGCGGCATTCCTCCGGAGTTCGCCGACCTGTTTGGCGGTGGTTTCGGTGGAGCCGGCCAGACCGGGTTCCAGCGTGCACCGCAGAAGGGCGCGGATCGGACGGCCACCACGTCCATCTCGTTCGCCGGCTCCATCAAGGGGACTACGGTCAGCTTGCGTGAGAGCAACGGCAACGTGATCGACGTCAAGATTCCTGCCGGCATCAAGGACGGGCAGAAAGTCCGTCAGCGCGGCAAGGGCAACGTCGGCCCTGCCGGCAATGGCGACCTCATCATCACGGTGAGCGTGAAGCCCCACGACTTCTTCCAGCGCGACGGCGACAACATCCGCATCCACGTGCCCGTCACGTTCGCGGAAGCGGCGCTTGGCGCCACCATTGAAGTGCCAACGCTCGACGGCGACACCGTCAAGGTTCGCGTCCCGGCCGGCACACCGTCAGGCCGGACACTGCGGGTCAAAGGCCGGGGTGTGAAAACATCCAAGGCGACTGGCGACCTGCTGGTGACCATCGACGTCGCTGTTCCCCAAAACCTGAACAAGGAAGCGGAAGAAGCCGTGAAGGCGTTCGCTGCCGCAACCACCGACGCGAACCCGCGTCACGATCTGGCCGCGAAGGCCCGGTTGTAAGGAGGCGGTCATGGCTATCGACGTCAACCAGCCGATCTTTGTCATCTCCGTCGCTGCGGAGCTTGCCGACATGCATCCGCAGACGTTGCGCCAGTACGACCGCCTGGGCATCGTCTCGCCCAGTCGCGCGCCAGGCAAGTCCCGCCGCTATTCGCAGAACGACGTCAACAAACTGCGGGAGGTCCAGCGCCTCTCGCAGTCCGGCGTCTCTCTTGAGGGCATCAAACGCATCCTTGACCTCGAAAACCAGGTGGCTGCGCTGCAATACCGCGTGGCTGAACTGACCGAGGAACTGTCCCGTCGTCGCTCGCCACTGGATGCGCGCATCTTCGCTGCAGGCGCAGCAGGCGACGTCGTCAGCCTGGCCCGCGGTCAACGTCCCCGGGCTAGGTCGCAAGCAGTTGTGGTGTGGCGGCCGCGGCAGGGCGAGAACCTGTAGCTTCGGGTCCTACGGCAGGGTCCTGTCCCAGCTCACCACCACGCGGGCAGCACCCTCTTCGGTTCGTTCAACGTTGGTGACGATCTGCGTTTCCTTCGCTCCCATGTCCCGGATCTGCTGTTTGTAATCATCGATGTGCTCCAGCAGTGACTCTTCAGTCCATTCGCCCGGCCGCATCCTTGTGGAGATTTCGACAGGCTCTTCAGGGACCAGGATTTCCGCCGGCTGTGCCACATGGGGTCGCGAAGCGTCAGCGGGCGACGTGTCCAGTCGCGAGGCTCCCCTTGGCTCGTGCCTACGGTTCCGGACCGGCTCGGGCTCTCCCGGCGGAACCAGCATGCGGAAGCCGAAAATTCCACCCGCTATGCCCGCGACGAGGCCCGCGGCAATGAGCCAAATGGCCCTTCCGGGTCCGCGGCGCCTGGGAAAGGCTTCAGTAGTGCTCGGTGCTTTCTTAGGCCTTCGTCGTGCCATGGCGATTTCAACTTTCCAGTCGGCGGTGAGTTCCGTGCTCGTGGTTCTTCAGAATCCTGCCCTTCCATCGTAAGCATGCTTAGGACCGTTGGTAAGAACGGGGCATCGGGCAGATAATGAAGGCATAGCACGGCAAGCAGCGCTCGTGCGGATGTTCTGAGCATCGCCGCAGGTTGCGGCCCTGCTTGTGTGGTGAGGAATTCCGATGTCGTTGTCGGATGAAGAACGCAGGAGCTTGGAAGAGCTGGAGCGGGATCTCGCTGCAACGGATCCCGACCTCGCCTTTGAGCTGAAGTCGGGCCGCCCGCGTGGGGCGATAGCCCGTGCGGTTTCCGGCGCACTGGCAGTTCTGATCGGCTTTGTCCTGGTCATTGCAGGGATCGTCACCCAGCTTGTGATCCTCGGTGTTGCGGGCTTCTTGCTGGCCAGCGGCGGTGCCTATTGGCTTTTGGCCGGAACCTCGCTGCGGAGACGGATTGAAAGGCGCGACGACGACCCGGCCCCTTGACGGGGCCGGCGTCGCGACTGACACCTTAGGGCACCGGAGGAACCGGAGGCTGGACTGAGGTTTCCGGCTGCTTGGCAGGCTCGGGTTCGCCCGGAGGCAGCATGGTCCGCCAGGCAAACACTGCGCCGGCCCCCACTATGGCGGCAGCAAGGGCAGTAAACCATATGGCTCGGCCGGAGCTGCGCTGCGTGGTCTTCCGGCTGAGGGCCTGGGTGGCCTTCTTAACTGCCCTGGTAGCGGTCCGTTTAGCTTCCTTGGCGGCCTTCTTGTTGCCGGTCAGAGTGAGCATCACGCCTTGGACCACTGAAGGGACATCGGCATGGTTGATCCGTGCCAAAGCCCACCTCACCACTGCATCTGTCTGGGCGGACTTGCCCTCCGTTGCATGGGTTACCCACTCACGGGCAAGGTCCTGGGCCGCGGGAATGATGCTTTGCGCTTTGTACATGATGAAACCCCTCACGTAGTTAGACGGCGTCGTTGTCAGCCTACGCCGGTGCTGCGGTGACCAACAGATGCTCCCCGGCGTCGACGGTTAGTTCCGAACCACCGACGCCAGCTCCACCGATTCCTCCAGCCCTGCCCACTGGCCGTTCAGCGTGAGTTCGCTGTGAAGCTCGGGGGCTGCAGCGGTGTTGGCGGAGACGTCTGCTGCTACATCCAGGACACGCGCCACCTTCAGCCGCAGGCCGCCCGCTTCAATGATGGTCACGCCGCTACCCGATACCGGCGCCGAGGCACTCAAGGCTGGGATGCCGCCGTCGAGCTTTCCGCTGCCCTTCACGGTGACCGTGCTGGGACGGGGTCCCAGCTCTCCGTCGACAATGAGTTCGGCCTCTTTCTGGCCAGTCAGGATGGCGGTGGCCAAGGCCTTGACATAGATGGGGTCCCCGCAAGCGTCGTAGACCCAGCGCTTGCCCAGGACGGAGTGGTCCATGGTGCCGATGAGCCACTCCTCAGCGCCGGCCAGTTCGTAGCCGCGGTAGCTGAGGGGAACTTGGTAGACGCGCTCTCCGGCGGTGACGATGTGCGTCTCGAGACCCACCTCGCCGGCGGGATCATCAAAACGATAGGCGCCAATGAGCTCCGGGGAACCATCCTGGATGAACCAGGGCTGCTTCGGGAGGTAGTCAGCGATGAGTTCGAGCTTGGACGGGGTCAGGGTTGCCTTGTGAATGATCGCCATGCTCCCCAGCCTAGGGCAGGGTGCAGGGGTCCCGAAGCCCGAAGCCCGACGCCGGGCAACGGGCTACGGCCTACGCGCCCGGCTCGGTTACCAGGGAACCTCGCGCCGCGCCCACCATTCCCTCGACGGCGTGGGCCAGGTGGGTGCCGCGGTCGTTGACCCCATCCCAGCGGACCAAGGCCTGGGCGTTCAGGCCGTCGACCATGCCCAGGATCTGCCATGCGACGGCGGCGGGATCGGAAACATTGAAGGCTCCCGTCGCGTTTCCGTCCTCCACCACTCCCTGGAAGACCTCCTGCCAGGCATCCATTTGCTCACGGACAGAGGCGGCCAGGGTTTCGTTGCGGCGTCCCAGTGTCCAGGCCTCGACCCAGATTGCGGTGACGTCGAGCCTGCTGTTGTCCAGGAGCGTCTCAACCAGGAGGCCAAGGCGTTCGGTGGGGTTGGGGCGCTGGCTCAGCAAGCCTGCGATTTCTTGTGTTTCGGCGGCCACAATGGTGGCGAACGTGCTTGAGACGAGCGCGTCCATATTGGGCTGGTAGTGCGCCACCAGGCCGGAAGCGACACCCACGCGGGCGGCAACATTGCGCAAGGTGAGTGCTGTGAGACCTGCTTCGAGTGCGATCTCGCGGGCGGCCTCGGTGATTTCTGCGGCGCGTTCCGCCGGCGACTTCCGGACTGCGCGCTTCTGTGGGGTGCTTGACATCAAGGACCAGTCTAGATTACCTTTTCAACATTATTGATCATATGATCAACAAGAGAATCGCCGCAACGCGTAAGAAGACGAAGGAGTCACCCATGGCTTGGAGAATGCCGGCCGAAACCGCACCGCATGAGCGCACCTGGATGGCGTTCCCCCGCACCGGCCTGACACTTGGTGACGACGCCGCTTCTGCCGAAGAGGCCTACTCGGCGTGGACCGCCGTCGCCCACGCAGTGGCGGAGTTCGAGCCGGTCACCATGGTGGTGGACCCCAGCGAGCGCGATCGCGCCGCCCGCATGCTGGGCAGTGGCATCGAGCAGGTTGAGGCGCCGCTGGATGAGTTCTGGATGCGCGACTTCGGACCCACCTTTGTGCTGGATGACGAGCGTCCCGGCGTGCTTGGCGCAGTGGACTGGATCTTCAACGGCTGGGGCGCGCCGGCGTGGTCCGAATGGCAGAAGAGTGCAGTCATGGCCCGTTTCGTCGCGGAAAAGTCCGGTGCCGAGCTGGTCAGCTCGCTGCTGGTGAACGAAGGCGGTGCCATCCATGTGGACGGCCAAGGAACCGTGCTGGTAACAGAAACCGTGCAGCTGGATCCTGGCCGGAATCCCTACGCGGACAAGGCAGCAGTCGAGGCTGAACTGGCCCGCACCATCGGCGCCACCAAGATCATCTGGGTTCCCCGCGGCCTGACCCGCGACTACGAGGACCTGGGCACACGCGGCCACATAGACATGGTGGCCACCCTTCCCGCTCCGGGCCGGATCCTGCTGCACTCCCAGACCAACCCGGAGCACCCGGACCACGTGGTCAGCCGCACACTGCACTCGTTCCTGGAAACCCAGACCGACGCCGCAGGCAAACCTTTCGAGATTGTGCCACTGCCCGCGCCGGAAACGCTGCGCGACGAAGACGGTTTTGTGGACTGGAGCTACGTCAACCACCTCGTGGTCAATGGCGGCGTCGTCGCCTGCGGTTACGGCGAAGAGCGCGCGGACTCGCTCGCGGCAGAAATCCTGGCTGAGGCCTACCCTGGCCGGCGCGTCGTCACCGTCGACGCACGCCCCATCCTTGCCCGCGGCGGCGGTATCCACTGCATCACCCAGCAGCAGCCCAAACTCAACGGCGGTGCAAGGTAATGGCTCCCTTCGACGTCGTTGAAGCCTCCATCGCGCAGCTGCGCGAGGCACTGGAAGCAGGGGAGGTGACCAGCGAACAGCTCACCCAGGCATACCTTGACCGCATTGAGGCTTATGACCGCAACGGCATCAAGCTCAACGCACTGGTGGTCATGAACCCCGATGCTTTGGCGGACGCCCGGGCCTCTGATGAACGCAGGGCCCAAGGCTCGGTGCGGGGACCGTTGGATGGCATCCCCTACACAGCCAAGGACAGCTACTTGGCCAAGGGGCTTACCGCTGCCGCAGGTTCGCCGGCGTTTGAGCACCTGGTGGCGCAGCGTGATGCTTTCACCATCGAACGCCTCCGCGACGCCGGCGCGGTGCTCATCGGCCTGACCAACATGCCGCCCATGGCCAACGGAGGCATGCAGCGCGGCGTCTATGGCCGGGCTGAAAGCCCGTACAACGCAGACTTCCTGACAGCCGCCTTCGGTTCCGGTTCCTCGAACGGTTCCGGCACCGCGACGGCCGCCAGCTTCGCCGCTTTCGGCTTGGGCGAGGAGACCTGGTCGAGTGGCCGCGCACCGGCGTCGAACAATGCTCTGTGCGCGTACACGCCCTCCCGCGGCGTCATTTCGGTGCGCGGCAACTGGCCGCTCGTCCCCACCATGGACGTGGTGGTCCCGCACACGCGGAGCATGGCTGACATGTTGGAGTTGCTCGACGTGATCGTTGCTGACGACGCAGAAACCCGAGGCGACTTCTGGCGCGCGCAACCCTGGGTTCAGATCCCGAAGTCCTCCGAGGTTCGGCCGGAGTCGTATGTGGCACTGTCACCGGAAAAGCTCGACGGCGGACGGTTGGCGTTGCGGGGAAAGCGCTTTGGAGTTCCGCGAATGTACATCAACGCAGATCCCGACGCAGGGACCAGCATCAAGCCGGGGATCGGCGGGCCCACCGGGCAACGCATAGAGACCCGGGCTTCCGTGATGGAACTGTGGGAGGCTGCCAAACGCGACCTCGAATCAGCCGGGGCCGAGGTTGTGTTGGTGGATTTCCCGGTGGTTTCAAATTACGAAGGCGACCGCCCGGGCGCACCCACCATCGCCACCCGCGGCCTTGTCAGCCCTGAATACTTGAAGCGCGAAATCGTGGACCTTTCCTCCTGGGCTTGGGATGACTTCCTACGCGCCAACGGCGACCCCGCGCTCAGCAGACTCGCCGATGTGGACGGTGCAACGATCTTCCCGCACCCTGAAGGCGCCTTGCCGGACCGGTACGCCGGGTTCGACGACGACATCGCCGAGTATCCAGGACATGTCCGTGAGCACGGAGTTTCCCGATTCACCGAGATCCCCGAATTGGAGGGCGGTGTGCGGGGGCTTGAGGAGACAAGGCGTGTTGACCTTGAGGAGTGGATGGACGCACTCGGATTGGACGCTGTCCTGTTCCCGGCAGCCGCGGATGTCGGTCCTGCCGACATGGACGTCAACCCTGCGTCTGCGGACCTCGGCTGGCGCAACGGCGTCTGGGTGGCCAACGGCAACCTCGTCCCAAGGCACCTGGGCATCCCCACGGTTACTGTACCGATGGGAACCATGGCGGATATCGGCATGCCCGTGGGCCTCACTTTTGCCGGCCGCGCGTACGATGACATGGCACTGCTGCTGCTGGCTGCAGCCTTCGAAGCCACCGGTTCGCGCCGGACGGTGCCACCCCGTACGCCGGCGCTGTAACGGATTCGACGGCGGCCCTACGGGACCCAATGCGTGATGGGGCGTCGGCTCTGATTACAATCAAAGGGACGTCGACCACTGAGGGAATCATGAAGAAACTCACCACTGTCCTGATCGCTGCCGGGCTTATTGCCTCGGCATCCGCCTGTTCCGCTCAGCAGCAGCTGACCACCGCGGAAACCTGTGACCGCGTTGGCGTCGCCGCAGCCAGTATTCCGCAGAACCCGAGCCAGACGGCTTCGAACCGCGCAGCCAACGCCATCAGGCCCATCGAACCGGTGGCGTCCACCGAGATGAAGCCTGTAGTCACAGCCATCCTTGAGTATTTGGATGAGCAGGCAAAGGAAGAGCCGAACGAAGCAAAGATGGGCGAGCTCACGTCGGCCTTCCAGGAAGCCGGCGCCAAGTTCGGCGAGCTCTGCCGCGGCTAATGACGCCCGCGCGCTGAACACACAGACGTGCTGAACACACAGAAGGGGACCGGTTGGATAACCGGTCCCCTTCTGCGTGCCCAACCCTCTATCACTTTCCCGCCCTAAAAACGGAACCCTCACTCACCTCCCGTCCCTTTGGTGCCAACCGTCTCTCACCTCCCGACCCTTTGGTGCCGCAC
>NZ_JCAXEJ010000026.1:0-44312 GCF_059759005.1 Paenarthrobacter sp. GQ52 | reverse complement strand
GGACCATCTCGGTAGATCGTCTCTTCGATCTGACGCGAACTGCAATCGGGCGTTTGTGGTGGCGAATCCAGTTACTTGGTGAGGACGTGGCAGCAAAGCTTGGCGAAGACGAGGTAGTTCAGCTTCTGGAGAGGCCCCGAATCGGCGGTTATGCCCCGCTGGCGAGGGCTATCGGAAGGCTGCACCTCCGATACATCACTGAGGACGAAGGGCTCCCTCGAATGGAGCTGTTCCGTGACGTCAATAAGCGGCTTCTTCGAAGGATGGCAGTTCAGTCCGTATATGTGATGACCGCCGCCCAAATCGAAGACTTTGTTGACGAGTTGTATCAGGAATCGCTTGTTGCAGTGACGGGAGCGGGAGTCCTGGGGCGCATGAGTGCAGCAATTGACTGACCGATTTTGTAGGCAAGCAATGGAGGCACTGCGTTTCCCACCTGGGTGAATTGCTGCGTACGGTTTCCGCAGAAGTAGTAGTTATCCGGGAAGGTCTGAAGGCGCGCAGCCTCGCGCACCGTGAAGCTGCGCATTTGATGTGGGTCCGGGTGTATGTAGTAGTGGCCGTCCTTGGCGATGTGAGACACGATCGTCGTAGAAGGTTTGTCCCACACCTGGACCCGGAAACGGTCCTCGAAAGGCATCGAATGACTGTCAACGTTCTTGTGCAAGGGCCAGAACTGCCGCGGGAGGTCTCGCACCTTGGGGCTCCGTTCCATTGCCGGCGCCAAACTGGACAGCAGGAAGTAGCGCTCCAGATCTTTCTCCATGTGCCCACGTGCGTGATGCTGCAAGGTTGAGTCCTCGGCGTACTGTTGGATCCACTCGTGAAAGATCTTGGCGGAGTCCTTGATCAGCACTTCGTCGCCTGGGTTCCTGGGCGCCTGAGTCGATACTGGTTCAAGAGCGGCTGGTGGGGTGAGGGCTACCGCTGACTTTGGCGCAACCGCTTTCACTATGCGGGTACTTGATCGAAGCACGTCTGCCCACTTGAAACCAAGAGGATCGACCGTCCGCGACACCGTCGAACGAACTCTGGGAAGGTTGCCGATAGCGTCCCTGACTGTAACGGGAGTTTCTGCCGTCAGAACCTTCGGCGCTGAGTAGCCGCTGTCCTTGCGAATTCCGACCAGAATGACGCGATGCCGCTTTTGAGGTACGCCGTAGTTTTCAGCTTTGATGATGAAGCTGCTTGGAGACAGTTCGGTCTCGTCGCTGTCTTCCACCATTGAGAAGAGGTCGTACTCCAAGCCAGGTGCAGGGTTTGTCAGGTCCCCACGTATCAGGTCAAACATCTGCCGGCCGCCATTGACCGCGGAGAGGAGACCCTTGACGTTTTCCATTACGAAGACGCTGGGACGAAACTTTTCAATGATGTGTAAGTACTCGAGATACAAGAAGTGCTTGTGGTCGTCCTGAAAGGTCTCGTCGTTGGTTCTACGTGACCGCCCAGCGAGCGAGTATGCCTGGCAGGGTGGACCACCAATGAGCACCCAGTCCTCGATATCGTCTCCGAGTGCTGCTGAAATGAGCTTGTCTGATTCCGGGCGGGAATCCTTCGACAATTCAAATTGCTGCACCTCGACCTGAGCGCGACGGTAGGCTTCTGCGACCTGGGGGTCAAGGAGTAAGGCATCCAAGGAAATGCGCTGGTTGAGGAAGTCCTCGTAAGCCTTTGGAAGGCCGCCGGGGCTCCGTAGCAGGTGACGGTAGGCAGCGCGGAGCGTGAGCGTCTTAACAGCCGAGGCTTCCATCTCAATGGAGATGGCCGTCTGAAAGACGTATTCGTTGGTCTCGGGGTCTCGAACGCTGGAAAAACCCTCATTGAGACCGCCAGGGCCTGCAAATATGTCAACGACAGGAATCATTTCGGCCTCCACCATAACTAACCAACAATCCAGGGTACCAGGTGGACCCGTTGTTGCTTTGAAGGTTACCCATGTCGGCCGACAATATGGGCTTGCAGCCCAGAGAGATGCGTGACCTGAACGCCAGTCTCCCGCTCCGCCCCCAGCTTACGGGGCGGGTCCGACACTCAACTGAGCCACCCGCCGTCGGGGTGCCTCTAGCCAAACTTCCGAAACGTCACGATAGGCTCAGTACAAAGGAGGGCGCAATGTTGCGGCACAAGTACAGCTACGGCGAACACCCCAGTCAGTGGGGCGAACTCTTCATACCTGAACCGTCCAACGGAAACCATCGCGGCGCGTCCAGCGTCGCCGGTGGAATCGCCGTTGTGATCCATGGCGGATATTGGCGCTCACAGTACGGCGCTGAGCTCGGTGAACCCCTGGCGCGCGACCTCGCAGCGCACGGTATTACCGCCTGGAACCTCGAGTACCGGCGGGCCGGTAATGGTGGTGGTTGGCCTCATACTTTCGAGGACATCCTGGCCGGCATCGACCATCTGTCCGAGATCGCGGGTGACCACGACCTTCAACTTGGCAAAGTAGTAGCGCTCGGTCACTCGGCCGGCGGCCACTTGGCTGTCTGGGCTGCGGGCCGGCAGCGGCTTTCGGATATTGGAACGCCCGACGCCGACCGCCAGCTCCAGCGCACTCCTGAGGATAACGCCGTCCACCTGACCGGCGTGGTCAGCCAGTCAGGCCTCCTAAACCTTGCGGCAGCGGAGAAGCTAAACCTCAGCAATGGCGCCGTCTGCAACCTCATGGGCGGGGATTCCCATAGATTCCCCAAACGGCATAAATACGCCGACCCTATGAGCTCACTGCCCATCGATGTCCCCGTCTATGCCGTGCATGCCACAGATGACGAGGACGTTCCTGCAAGCCAGTCCGAAGCGTACGTCGCGGCGGCAACGGCGGCAGGAAGTGCGGCCCAGCTGCTGCGCGTCCCTGGCGACCACTTCGACCTCATCGACCCCAAGGCCGTGGCGTACAAGAAATGCCGTGAACTGGTGCAACGGCTGCTCTCGTAATCTGTGGTTCGTGGGGCCAGCCTCTGGCAGAGTGGTCCCATGCTGACAGTCATTGGTGAGGCCCTGGTCGACGTCGTTCAACGTTCCTCGGGACTCGAAGCCCACGTAGGCGGGAGCCCCCTGAACGTTGCCGTCGGGTTGGCCCGCTTGGATCATCCGGTGCAGTTCATCGGTCGCTACGGCCGGGACGCCTACGGCGATTCCGTTGCCGCGCACTTGCGCTCGAGTTCCGTGATGGTGCCGCTGCCGCCGGATGAGAAGCCAACCAGCGTGGCCACCGCGCAGATCGACGACGACGGCGCCGCCACCTACGCTTTCGACCTCGCCTGGGAGCTGCCCGGGCTCGCCGGTCGGTTGCCGCTCATGCTGCAGGGCTCCACCCTGCTGCACACAGGCTCCATTGCCACCTTCCTGGAGCCTGGCGCCGCAGAGGTGCTTGCCGCCGTCGAGCATGCCCACCCGAGCAGCACTATCAGCTTCGACCCGAATTGCCGTCCCAGCATCATCACGGATGTCGAGTATGCGCGAACGCAAGCCGAGCGCTTTGTGGTGCTTTCCGACGTCGTGAAGGCCTCGGACGAGGACCTTGAATGGCTGTATCCCGGCGTCGATCCGCTGGAATCCGCGCGTCGCTGGCTGACCTTGGGTGGTGCTGAGGGTCCGGCCCTGGTGGTGGTAACACGTGGTTCACGTGGCCCGTGGGGCGTAACGAGGGCCGGTGAAACTCAGGTTCCCGCACCATCCGTGAACGTTGTGGACACAGTGGGCGCGGGCGATTCGTTCATGGCGGGGCTCCTGTCCGCGATTGTGGATCACGGGCTGGACGGCGCGCAGAACCGTGGCGCTTTGAGGGCAATGCCCGCAGAAACCCTGGCAGCCATCATGGATCACGCAACACGTGCGGCTGCCGTGACGGTGTCACGGGCCGGTGCGAATCCGCCCACGCGGGCGGAGCTCAACCACGGAGTGCATAAGTAAAGCTGCTCAGCTGGCCCCGTGCCCTGCGGCCACTTCCTCGCCCGCTTTCACCGGGCCTGGCGGAGTGCCGTCGCCGAAGGGGCTTCCGCCGAGGGATTCCCGTCCGTGATCAGTAAGCCATCCGGATAGGTCCGGGCCCACAGGGACAATCTTGGTGGGGTTAATATCCTCGTGCACCATGTAGTAGTGCTGCTTGATCTGCACGAAATCGATGGTGTCCCCGAATCCCGGTGTCTGGAACAGGTCCCTGGCGTAGGCCCACAATGCGGGCATCTCGCTGAGTTTGTTGCGGTTGCACTTGAAGTGGCCGTGATAGACGGCATCGAAGCGCGCCAAGGTGGTGAAGAGCCGGACGTCGGCCTCGGTGATCGAATCACCCACGAGATACCGCTGGCTCGCTAGGCGCTCCTCCAGCCAGTCCAAGGCATTCCACAGACGGGTGTAGGCCGATTCGTACGCTTCCTGGGATCCGGCGAAGCCGCACCTGTAAACGCCATTGTTGACTTCGGTGAACACGCGCTTGTTGACCTGGTCGATTTCCTCGCGCAGGTGCTCCGGGTACAGCTGTGGCGCTCCCGGGCGGTGGAACTCTGTCCATTCTGTAGAGAAGTCCAGCGTGATTTGGGGGAAGTTGTTGGTCACCACTGCGCCGCTGGGGATGTCCACCATGGCCGGAACAGTGATTCCGCGAGGGTAGTCCGGGAAACGGCGGAAGAATGCTTCCTGCAGTCGCTCGATGCCCAGCACGGGATCCACACCATCCGGATCCAAATCGAAGGTCCAGGATCGGGCGTCGTGGGTGGGGCCAGGCTGGCCGAGGCTGATGACGTCCTCCAGGCCAAGAAGCCTGCGGACGATTACGGCACGGTTGGCCCACGGGCAAGCCCGCGCTGCAATCAATCGGTAGCGGCCAGGCTCTACGGGCCAGCCGGGCTCGCCGTTCG
The DNA here is from genome assembly GCF_059759005.1 of Paenarthrobacter sp. GQ52. NCBI lineage: Bacteria > Bacillati > Actinomycetota > Actinomycetes > Micrococcales > Micrococcaceae > Paenarthrobacter > Paenarthrobacter sp. GQ52. Next base: position 39,456 of record NZ_JCAXEJ010000026.1, on the reverse strand, counting down.
GTCCGGCGGCACCGTCGCGGGTGATGCGGTCCTCGATGTAGTTGGTGTCCCGGGTGAACTCGTCACCGGTGACGTACGCCCCGCGGGTGCTGTGTTCTTCGACTTCGCTGGTCTTCTCACTCATGACTTCACACTATGCCGCGCTCCCCGAACCGCGCGACCTTGTGGGCCGTGAGCCCACGTAGACTGGCCTGATGCGGCTCGTAGCAAGCGATATTGACGGCACCATCCTCGGTCACGACGGCAAAATCAGTGACCGGACCATCAAGGCATTCCAGGCGTGCCGCGACGCAGGGGTGGAACTCGTCTTCGTCACGGGTCGTCCGCCGCGCTGGTTGTACCCGCTCCAGGAGCAGCTGGGTCACAGCGGAATCGTGATCTGTTCCAACGGCGCAGTGGTGTGGGATCTCGAAACCGAGAAGGCCCTGTCCTCGTCTGTCCTTGGTGCCAAATCCGTCTTTGAGGCACGCCGCATCATCAAGTCCATCAGGCCCGATGCCCTGTTCGCTGTGGAGACTCTCACGGGCTTCCAGCTTGAGCCGGGCTTCATCGAGAACGAAACCAGCGAGCTGCTCGCTGAGTTCACCCCCGCGCCGCTGGCCGAGACGCTCACGGCGGATGACGCCGTCGTAAAGTTCCTGGCAATCACCCGCAAGGGGACGCCGGACGAGTTCCTGGCTGAAGTGCAGCCAGCCGTCGCGCATTTGGTGAGCACCACGCATTCGGCGCCACGGACGGCAATGCTGGAGATGTCCGTTCCGGGCATCAATAAGGCTGTCACGCTGGCCAAGTACGCCGAATCGCTGGGTATCGAAGCCGCTGACGTCGTGGCGTTCGGTGACATGCCCAACGACATCGAAATGCTGCGCTGGGCCGGTCACGGTTACGCGATGGCCAGCGGCCACCCGGAGGCCATCCTCGCCGCCGGGCAGCAGGCGCCGCACTTCGACGACGACGGCGTGGCCCAGATTCTCGAGGCGAAGCTCACGGAGCAGCGGGTCTAGTTTCCTCGCAGGCGCGGAATCCAGCAGCGCACTGAGTCGCGGTATCGCTGGAACTCGGTGCCAAACCGACGTTCCAGGTCGGCTTCTTCGTGTGGCCTCACAGCGTAATTCCACAGAAGTGAACCAATTACCGCGTAGGCAACCACCAGCCACGAACCCAGCATCAGCCCCACAGCTGCTCCTTGGGAGATGCCTGCCACGGCCATGGGATTCCGAACCCACTTATACGGCCCGGCGATGACCAAGCGGTTGGGCATGGCGGAGGGCAATGGGGTTCCGCCTCCGGCAGAGGACATGGTCACCGCGGAAGCGATCCCGAGGGAACTGGCGAGCACCAGCACCACGAAACCGGCGGGCGGTGCGGCGGAGGGAAACGGCAAGGAAACGTCCCACCGCTGCTCGATCCACCAAATGGCTGACGGAAGAACCACCAGGAAGAAACCCCAGAAGAGGATCAACTGCCCCATGGTTGCCCCCACGTTGGCTGCAGTACTGCGACGGTTGGACGCCGGACGGAACGCAAAGGGTCCCCGCACGATCAACTCCGTAGGGACACGGCCTTGCACCACAAAGAACAGCGCAACCACTGAACAAGCGGCGGCGGCCAACATGATCAGGACGCCCCACCCCGCTTCGGTAGTGATTGTTGCGTAGATGGCCAAGGCGACCGCAACGAGGCCAGTCCAACCAGCGGCCACCAAGGCCGCAGCCCTGACGCCGAACGCCGCCACACCCGAGGCGATGACGAACAGCGGAACATCAAATGCCGCCACAAGTACCGGGTCCAGGCTGCCGAGAGTGGCCGTCCGAATGGCCGGTGACAGGAAAACTCCTACCCACCACGCCAGCCCGGCCACGGCTTGGACAGCGAAGTAGATCCGGCCCCACCCATGCGACCGCGAAGCGGTAGGAGCCTTGCGATTCACGGGTGCCGCACGCCCTCACCGGCCAGCAAAGCGCGGTAGCCCTCCTTGTAAGTGGGAAAGGTGAATTCGAAACCTGTCGCCCGCAGGCGTTTATTGGAACAGCGCTTGTCGCCCGGGCCGGCGTCGGACGCGTTCCCAGGTGCCGCCGTCGGGGGTTCAGGGCATCCCATTTCAGAGGCGAGGAACCGCATGACATAGCCCATTTCCGCCGCGTGGTCATCGACGCCTACATACACGCGATCAGGAACCGCTTCCATGGTGGTGAGGTGCACGATCATGGCCGCGGCGTCGTCCCGGTGAACGCGGTTGGTATGCCGGGGCTGGGAAGGGATGACGGCCGTGCCGCTGCTGACCTGATCGATCAGCCGGGTGCGTCCAGGTCCGTAGATTCCGCCCAGCCTTAGGGAGATGGGCCGGGTTTTGGTCCCCTGCGTCCGGCTGAACAACAGGTCTTCGGCTTCCACCAGTACCCTGCCGCTGAACCGTGTGGGCTCCGTGGGCGTGGACTCATCCACAACAGCTCCGCCGGAATCCTTATACACAGCCGTTGAGGAGACGAACAGGATCCGCTGCGGCTCGATGGACTGCCGTTGCAGTGCGTCCAGCACGTTCTTCACGCCGTTCAAGTAAGCCGCGCGATAGGCCTCTTCTGTGGACGTGTCGGCGGCGATAGCCACCACAACAATGTCCACGTCCTCCGGCAGTTCCGGGACTGCGACGGAGAGGTCCGCGAACATGCCGCTGATTTCGGCGGGTAGCTTTTCAGGGGAACGGCGCAGGCCAACCACATTATGGCCCGCAGCTGCGAAGCGCAGTCCAACTTCCGTTCCAAGGTCGCCGCAGCCGGCAATCAACACAGTCATGCCCCTAGTTTGTCAGTCCCGCAGTGTCATCTGGTTCCCAGCTTCCATACAACCGGCGTTCAACTTACGGCCGTAGGCTTCCAGCCAAGACCCGTTCGCACGGTTTATCTGTCTCATTGAACTTGTAGGGGGAACCATGGCTAAGCGTCGGATCAACAACGTCAATACCGCTCCATTGCGGCGCATCGAACCGGATCATCACTGGCGTTCGCTTCGCCAGGGCGACCGCGTCAACGTCACGCTGACGCCGGGTTTCGAGTCAGCTGGCGTGGTGGACGCCGTTACCGGTGATGCCACCGCGGTTTGGGTGGAGCTCGACGGCGGTCGCGGCCGGACATTGGTGCACGTCAGCGACGGCGTGACGATCGTTCCGCAATCGACGACGGCGGCGGTCCCGCAGGAGAGCTAACCGCGCCTCTGCCATGGGCTACGCTACGGGAGTGACGCTGCCCTATTTCCTTCGCAAGGACGGTTCGGTGGGGCCTTTGGCCTTCGCCCACCGAGGTTTCTCCTTGGATGGCCTGGAGAATTCCATGGCTGCATTCCAAGCTGCAGTGGAGCTCGGAACTGTCCATCTTGAAACGGACGTCCACACGACGTCCGACGGCGTACTGCTCGTTTTCCACGATTCTTCCCTGGACCGTGTGACTGATTCCATCGGCAAGGTTTCGGAGCTGACGGCCGCCCAAGTTGCGGCTGCCCGAATCGGTGGAGTGGAGCCCGTCCCCACCTTCGATGAGCTGGTTTCTGCCCTGCCCCAGGTCCGACTGAACTTGGACGTTAAAGACTGGAATTCCGTGGGCCCGATGGCTGCGGCGATCGAAAAGCATGGCGTCCATGACCGGCTTTTGGTCACCAGCTTCTCGGACAGGCGCCGCCGGGCAGTCCTTTCCAAGCTCTCCCGTCGTGTGGCTTCCTCTGCGGGCAGCTCCCTGACCGCGCTTTTCGTTCTTCTGGGCCCCGTGCTTCCGGCTCGGTTGGCACACAAGCTGCTCTCCGGCGTCGACGTCTTCCAAGTTCCTGTCCGCTACGGGCGGTTTCCTGTGGTGACGCCCGGATTCATCCGGCGCGCGCACCGGTGCGACAGTCAGGTCCATGTGTGGACGGTCAACGATCCCGTGGAAATGGAAAGGCTGCTGGACCTTGGCGTGGACGGAATCGTGTCCGACAGGCTGGACCTTCTCAAGGAAGTCCTGGTGCGCAGGGGCGAGTGGGTTTAGACCCCTCGCCGAGTTGGCAGTTAATGACAGTCCCAGGCGGAGACATTGGGGTCAACTGCCACCTCGGCGGGTTTCGATCGCGGCAGGCCGAACTTGGCTTGCGCGGATTCTCTCCAGATCGAACTTATTGCTGCGGTCAAAGTTGAAGATGCCGTTCTTCTCCTGGAAGACGTCCGTGAGCTGGGTGTAGCAATAACCGAACATGTCGGGGTTATCCAGGAGCACTGAGCAGAGGCTGTCGAAGCGGGTGTAGAACTCTTCCTCGCTGCTGACGCGCTGGCCGTAGCCCCATGAGGTGGCGACGTCGCTTCCGTCCACAGCCTGACGGGCCTCCATTTCGTTCCACCAGATCCCGCCGAACTCCGAGACAAAGTAGGGCTGCCCCGCGTACGGCACGGAGTACACCTCGCCGTCGGCTTTGCGGTTGATGTATGGCTTTCCCTCCGCTAACCCCTGCTGCTCGATGCGGAAGCGGTCCGGGTCCTGCTCATAGGAGTGTGAATCGTAAATGTCCGTGTCGCGGATCCGGTGAGCGTAGCCGGAAGCATCAATGACCGGGCGTGTGGGGTCGGCGAGCTTGGTGGCCAGGAACATGGCCTCGGTGACGTCGTCCAGCACTGTCAGGCGGTCATGGAGAACTTGGTGCGTCTCGTTGAGGGGGCACCAGCCAATGATGGAGGGGTGGTTGAAATCGCGTTTCAGCACTTCCAACCATTGCGCCACGAAGCTGGCTGTTGGCTTTTGGTTGTGCCCCACAGTGCCTCCGCCGGAGACACCCCAGTCGCCGAACTCGCCCCACACCAAGTAACCGAGGCGGTCAGCGTGATAGAGAAAGCGTTCTTCGAAGACCTTCTGGTGTAAACGGGCGCCGTTGAAGCCTGCGGCCATGGACAATTCGATGTCCTTGATCAAGGCAGCGTCATCCGGCGAGGTCATCAGGGAGTCGGGCCAGTAGCCCTGATCCAGAACGAGTCGTTGGAAGACAGCTTCGCCGTTAATGCGAACCACCTTGCCGTCCAAGGCAATGGACCGGACGGCCGCGTAACTGCTGACCTGATCAACAACATCGCCGGACCCATCGTGAATCCTGACTTCGAGGTCGTAGAGGACGGGATCTTCGACGGACCAAGGACGCAGGGATTCGGCGGGGATGGTGAGGCGGAGTGACGGCGTGAGGTCCAGGTCTGCTTTGGCTGTGGCCTCAACACGCACGTCACCTTTGTCGCTGAGGACGGCGGTGACCGTATGCCCGCTGCGGTTACGGCTAACGGGCACCTCCAGTGTGATGCTGGCGTCAGCGAGATTGGGAGTCATGCGGAGGCGTTTGATATGAACCGCAGGGACCGCTTCCATCCACACCGTCTGCCAAATTCCTGTGGTCCGGGTGTACTGGCAGTGGGTGTTGTCGTACCACGTGGCCTGCTTGCCGCGTGCCTGCATCTCGTGCCGTGAATCCCTGGCCCTCACCACAATTACGGCTTCCGTTCCGGGCTCGGCCACTCCTCCGAGGTCTGCAGTGAAGGGTGTAAAGCCGCCACGGTGACGGGCTACTTCAACCCCGTTCACCCATACGGTGGCGTCGTGGTCTACGGCGCCAAAGTGCAGCAGAATGTTCTGGCCCGCCCACTCCTGAGGGATCGTCACCGTTCGCCGGTACCAGACGGCTTCCATGAAATCGACGTGCTCGATCCCCGAAAGTGCAGATTCCGGTGCGAACGGAACCAGGATTTCGCTGTTAAGTTCGCGCGTGATGAGTCCGCGCTCCAAGCCGGAGTCACCGGCGTCGATCTCAAATCCCCAGGTGCCGTTGAGGTTCAGCCACTTGTCGCGGACCAATTGCGGACGGGGATGCTCGGGTTTGGGCATGGCGGGGGTCACATTTTGGCTCACAATCAAAAACCTAACGTGCCACGGGGTTGAGTACCACCGGCCGCCGCGCAAGGATGAATACCGTGACCCGATTCCGTTTAGCAATCCTTGATGATTACCAGCAGGTCTCCGGCGATTACGCCCCGTGGGATTCACTGCTCGACGACGACGTGAAGGTCAGCGTCTTCAGCGCGCCTTTCCTTTCGGAAGAGCAAGCCGTGGCCGCGTTGGCGCCGTTCGACATCATTGTGGCGATGCGCGAGCGAACCCGTTTTCCACAGGACGTCCTTGATTCGCTGCCGAACCTGAAGCTGCTGGTAACCACTGGCATGGCGAATGCGGCGATCGACCTTGAAGCGGCGGCGGAACGCGGCATCGTGGTGTGCGGAACGGGTGGCTCACCGGCCGCGGCGCCCGAGCTGACGTGGGCTTTGCTCCTGGCTTTTGCCCGAAACCTGACTGTGGAGGAGAACTCCCTGCGCGCTGGCGGCTGGCAGACCGGCGTCGGGTTTGAACTCGAGGGCAAAACCCTCGGAATAGTTGGCTTGGGCAAGATCGGCAAGCGGATGGCGGGATATGCGAAGGCATTCGGGATGGACGTCCTCGCTTGGAGCCAGAACCTCACGGCGGAAACTGCCGAGGCTGCCGGTGCCCGCAAGGTCAGCAAAGAGGAGTTGTTCCGGGAGTCCGACGTCGTGACGCTGCACCTGCGGTTATCCGAGAGGTCGGAAGGCATCGTTGGCCCGGAAGAACTGCGACTTCTGGGCCCCGACGGCGTGTTGGTCAATACTGCGCGCGGCCCCCTGGTGGACGAGGCGGCGCTGATCCGAGCTCTGGAGGAGGGTTGGATCCGTGGCGCGGCCCTGGATGTCTTCGAGGAGGAACCCCTGCCGGCGCGGCACGCGCTGCTGCATTCTTCGAGGACCGTTCTCTCGCCGCATATCGGCTACGTGACGCACGAGAGCTACCGGCAGTTCTATGGCGGGGCGTTCGAAGATGTGAAGGCGTGGCTTGATGGGGCTCCAGTGAGGGTAATCGGCGGATAATTCCGGCCCTTGCTAGCGGCGCTCGCACTTAAGTTACGCGCTGGGCAAGCGCTTTCCGAGCGAAGCTGGCAAGATGGACCCATGCGTATCCTCATAGCCCCTGACAAGTTCAAGGGATCCCTGACCGCCGCCGAAGCCGCGTCAGCCATGGCCGAAGGTGCCCTGCGTGTCTACCCGGACGCCGTGACCACCCAGTTCCCCGTTGCCGATGGCGGCGAAGGTACCCTGGACGCCGCTATTGCTGCTGGTTACGAGGAACGGAACAACGCCGTTGTTGGCCCTATCCTCAAGCCCGTCGGAGCCTCATGGGCAATCCGCAAGGACTCCTTCGGCGGGGCAAGCGCCGTTATCGAGACGGCGATGGCCTCCGGCCTGGCCCATATGGAACCGACGCCGGAGAACTCATTGCGTGCCCACAGCTACGGTTGCGGCCAGCTAGTGGCAGCGGCCCTCGACGCCGGCGCCACGGAGATCGTGCTCGGCTTGGGTGGCTCTGCAATGTCCGACGGCGGCAGCGGCGCCTTGCGCGCGTTGGGGCTCAAACCCTTGGATGCGGCCGGCAATGTGGTGCCACTTGGCGGAGGTACCCTGGCCGACGTCGTTGCGTTGGATGTCTCCGAACTGGATCCGCGGCTGTCCGCCGTGAAGTTTCGCATCGCCGTCGACGTCCAAAACCCGCTGTACGGGCCGGAAGGTGCGGCGCATGTTTTCGGTCCCCAGAAGGGCGCGGACGAGGACACCGTTGAAAAGCTCGACGCCGGTCTCCGCAATTGGGCGTCGCTCCTTCGGGAGGCCACCGGCCGCGATGTAAACGTTCCGGGAGCTGGCGCGGCCGGCGGGTTCCCGGCGTCGTTCCTCGCATTCACTGATGCCACGCTGGAAGGTGGCTTTGCGCTGGTCGCCGGGCTCACGGGCCTCGCAAAGCACCTCGGCGAGGCAGATCTCGTCATCACAGGCGAAGGTTCCATGGATGAGCAATCACTCACCGGCAAGGCGCCCATTGCGTTGGCTGACGCCGCGAGTTTGCACGGAATTCCCGTCATCGCCGTGGCCGGTCGCATCACCGTCACGCCTGAAGACCTAGCGAAACATGGCATAGTTGCCGCCGCCCAGCTGTTGGATGTCGCGCAGCGCAAGGATGGAGTTCCGGACGTCGCCGATGCCGTTGCCAACGCCGCCAAATACTTGGCGTGGGCGACGAGTCAGGTGCTTGAAGGCGCGTAGTGGAATGTGGGGCTACTGTCGGTAGCCTTCCACTTCACTAATGAGGCGCGGCTCGGCCTCGTCGGGGTTCTCCCCGGCGTCTCTCTTGGCCCGGCGTTGGCGCAGCAGGTCCCAGCACTGGTCGAGCTGCGCTTCGAGCTGAGCCAGTCGTGCGCGGCTGCCATCGCCGTCGACGTCGTCCTCGGTTCCGCCGCCCCCTGACGTGGTGTCGCGGAGACGGTGCTCCTCCTCAACCAACGATTGGATGCGCTCCAGAAGGTCCTGCTCGTCCATGTTCTTCTCCTTGGGTAGCGGGGATTGCGTGGTTACCTCGAACGTAGTCCTGCTGACGGGGTGCGTCTACTGGCGGCCAACGGCATACTTGGGTCATGAAATTCACTACGACCATCGTCGGCGATGGCAACAAGGCGGGTATCGAGGTTCCGGACGCGATCGTTGAGGGGCTCGGCGCGGGAAAGCGGCCCCCGGTGGTGGTGACCATCAACGGCCAGAGTTACCGCAGCAGCATCGCCGTGATGGGCGGGAAATACATGGTGGGTGTCAGCTCGGCGAACCGTGAACTGACCGGCGCCGCAGCGGGGGACACCGTGGACGTTGGTCTTGAAGTTGACACCGAACCCCGGGTTGTCGAGCTGCCGGCGGACCTGACCGCCGCGCTCGAGGCGGAGCCTGAGGCGAAGGCGTTCTACGGCACGCTGAACTACAGCAGCCAGCGGCGCTACGTCGAGCCGATCGGTGATGCGAAGACCGAGGAGACGCGTGCCCGGCGGATCGCGAAGGTAGTTGCGGATTTGAAGGCTCGGAAGAAGTAGGCCGCGCTCACGAACGCGAACAGGATTAAGGTGACCTGAATCACGTCACGTTCATCCCGCTGGAGCCACTACCAAGTAGTGACGGGCTGTAGAGCGCATTCGGATGCAGAACAACAGCCCCGGTCGATGAGGCGAAGAGACCCCCCTCGTCGGCTGGTCACCGTGCGCGAGCAAGGCCCCACCGTCGGCTGGCCGGCCGCGCACATGTCCGCTTGCCCAGGCGGACAGTGTGGCCGGCCAGGACTTTGACCACCCGGGCCGGCCACACCTGGCCGTCGAGCGCTTCTGAGCCGACTCCGCCGTCGTGCAACGGCCGCTAGGCTGGACCTTTGAATCTTCGGAGGGTTGGCCGTGGTTTATGACCGGGAGCGTTATCGGCATGAGGATGCCGTGTACGCCGAACACAAGCAGGCAATCGCCAATGGCGAGAAGCGGGTGCTCCGTAGGACCACTACCGGTGAACTCCACAGTTATCCGGGCGATGAGATTGGGTTTTCGCCGGGCCGGGGCCAAGCTCAGGTCAGTACTTGGTGGGGGATGGCCATTCTGTCGACTTTTGGATGCGTGGGGTTCGTCGCCGCTGTAGCCATGTTCCTGTCCCCACTTTGGATTGGGGAGGGACTCTCTTGGGGTGCGCTCTGGGTTATGGGGCTCGCAGGATTTATTGCCTGGTACGGGTTCAAACTAGCCAGGGACGAGTACAAGGCCGCCCGGCTTCGCAAGGAACGCGGTTCTCCCAAGCCAGGCAGCGGTTACGTTGATGTGGATCTGCTCGAACTAGGAAGTCGTGAATGACTGTTTCGCCTGCATCGGAAGACTCGCTCACAAACGTAAGGCGCTTTTCCGCGTAATGATTTATCTCCGGACGCCACATATATAACGGCAATCAATGGCGTTTGGGGGACGGTTTGTGATGCAAAAGGAGTGTCGGAACAACAACTGCCTTGAGGGGTGGATCTGGAAGCAGATGGGTGAGTTCCCGGATGGGCCTTGCCCGGACTGCTGCGGTGAAGATGAAGCCGCGAATCAGGTCGGACCGTCCAGGCTGGTGAGTTTGCTGCGGCGTGTCCTACGCAGATAAGCGGGCCGCCGGCGCGAGCGCCGTCGTCGTAGGAGCCTTCCGCGCTATTAGCGCAATTCCCGCCGCCGACGCGAGGAAGACCGCGCCTAGGATGGCCCAGCCCAGCGCGCCATGTTCGACGACGGTGGCAGTCACCACAAGCGGTGCCAGCATGGCACCCAGGGCGGATCCCATGCCGAACATCCCTTGATAAGCGCCTGCTTGGAGGGGGTTGGCGAGTTCGAAGCTGAGTCCCCAGGCCCCAGCCTGCGAGAGGATTTCCGCGAACGAGTGAAGGAGTGCCGCGCCACACAGGAGGGTGATGGCTGCGATGACCGGCATCCCTCCCGCAGTTGCGTAAAGTGCGCAGGCTACCGCCATTAGTACACCACTTACGAGTTGTCAGACGCAGATCTGGGCGGCGTGCGTTTCGGAATCTCGCCTCTATGTGAACTGGGACTTTCCCTGAGGACTATTCGCGACCCGAGCCAGTATCCACTTCAACTGCCTTGGTTGCGTCGGACGGAAGAGGCCCGCTCGCGCTTGGACCTGGATGGATTGCTGGCCTTGGTGGATGACCGATTGTGGACACCGGACTTCCTGAACCCGCGGCCTGAGTCCCCGCTCACGAGGATCGATGACGAGTTTGATGCATTGGAGCAAATTTCAGTCGAGCAGTTTCATGGGGACCTAATGCGGGTGCACGGCGCCGTTCCGGCCGTCTTTTCCGGACCTGTTGATCAGGCCGTCCGGCGTATGGTCCGTATCCTCCGGGAGTTCTGGGACACCTGCTTCGCACCGCATTGGTTGCGCATGCGCACCATACTGGAAGCGGATATCGTCTACCTTGGGCGTCAGATTGCGCAGGGCGGGCTGTTCACGATGCTCAACGACCTGTCCGGTGCTGTGGAGTTCGACGGACGGGTGATATCCGTGAGGTTGAAGAACCCGGCGTCGCGGACCGAGAAGACTGACGGCCTGGGGCTGACCCTTGTTCCCACCATGTTTACCCGCAGGGCCTCTGCTCCCGTGAACCACGGCGACCCGCCGCTACTGATGTACCCGGTTCGGGGCCAGGGTGCCATGTGGGAAACGGAGCGCGTTACGAATCCGGCTGCGATTGTGGCTGTGTTGGGGGAGGTTCGGACCAGCCTGCTCACTGCGCTGGCTGCCCCGGCCTCGTCCACCGAGCTGGGCCTGCGCTTCGGGGTCACAACGTCCGCTGTGAACCAGCACCTCAGGGTGCTCCGAGACGCTGGACTCGTGACATCAACACGATACGGACACAGCGTGCTCTACTTCAGGAGCGAACTGGGAGCGGCGCTGCTGCTGGGGTGACCGTTCATGCAGGTCGACGGCGGCGGGTGACTGCCGGCGTCGTGCGCCTTAGTCTTCGCGCAGGCTGTAGGTGCTGACCACGTTGCCCTTGCTGGTGGCGTATTGGTTTTCCAACGCGAGCCGGTGCAGCGGATCGCCATCTTCGAAAAGTCGTCGCCCACTGCCCGCAACTACGGGGTGCGTCATGAGGGTGAGTTCATCGAGGATGCCCGCGAAGAAGAGCTGGCGGACCAGGGAGATGCTGCCGCAGACGGCGATTTCGCCGCCTTCCCGCGATTTCAGCTCCGTGACGAACTGCTCCAGGTCGCCCTCAATCAGGTGGGAATTTTCCCATTCAAGGGGTTCGGACAAGGTGCGGGATGCAACGAACTTTTCCACAGGGTTGATGAAGGCAGCAAAGTCTTCGTCCCGCGGCGCGTTGGGCCAATAGCCGGCCCACTCCTGGTAGCTGACACGACCCAGGACTACGGTGTCCACCGTGTTGATCATCTTGGTGAGTCCCGTGCCCAGTTCGTCGTCGAAGCTGTCGAACTGGAACTTGAAGGGGTCCTGCACTACGCCATCCACGGAGTGGAACAGGCCAGCGGTGACTTTGCGCATCGGTGCCTCCTGCTATGCGGCGCGGCTGGTGGTCTGGAGTTCGCGAGCTGGAAGGGCGGTCACGTTGCCGGAATCCGGCTGCAGCCGGATCGGGACCTCGTGAAGCTCGGCGTAAGTCGTCAGCTGGGCGAGGGCATCGGCATCAATAGTCGCTTGGGACAGATCCATTTCGACACCGAGGCCGCCGCCGAGGCTCTTGGTGCGTTGAACCACCGGGTAGAGCCCCTGGAGGCTCAAGGTGGTTACTCGACCGGTCGCTGCGATCTGGATCTGTTCGCCGTCAACGTCGACGCGAACAACTACGGAGAGCTTGTCGCTGGCCAATGTAATGCCTTTCATCCTTGCTGCCACGCTGCAGCGTCCCCAGCGTATGCGTCGAGTGTGACCTGCGCAACATTACGACGGTGGAGCTGCCGCGGCCGCTGCTTCTCAATGCTCGTTTGTGCGGTAGCTGGGTGCAAGCGAATCTGAAATGACCAGGGATCAGCGGGACCCTGGTAAACCGTCAAAGGCTGGACGGGATGCCAGACCGGCTGGGACACGACACTCGCCATCGACCCGGCGAGCGATGGTAGACGGATCACCATCATTTTCGCCTTCGCTCAGTTTGAGAGCCTCATTCTTCAACGGACCAGGGCGGCATGGCGGATGCGGCTGCCAATGGAAGGGAGCGGGATGGCGGGAGGTCGCTATTTCGACCAACAGAGGCTTTGGGGGCGTATGAACTGAAGGCTCTTGACTCAACCGGCGGACCTTGTGTAGATCACCGGCTTCGGCCAGAGCCACGGCTTACCGATATCTGGACGTGCACTCCTGAGCCAAGAAAGTTGACTGTCCCGTAAGTCGTCTTTGTGACTGCTGTTGCAGCCAATGATTAGGGAAAATATAGGGGACAGAGAGGTTACGTGGAAGCTGGAGGGGGATTTTGTCATTTTTCGAAGGCATCTGAACGGGTGCCCAAGCCGTCTGGACAACGTGCCCGGTATAGGATCCCTGCACGGGTGTCTGCGGCCTCGATGCGATAGCAGGAATGCCACCACGAACGAAAATCCGCAAAGGGGAAGCGTCTCAAGAGCGGTGTCTCAGTTCTAAGGAAGTGCGATACCTGTGCATAGTTGTACGAGCTCCACCCGTAGGCAGCGCTGGGCGGGTGGTGGGGCCGGGAGCAGTTTTTAGGCTTTCCTGGGTGGGTTGTAGATGCCTGGGGGAAGGTCGAGGGGTTCGCGGTTGCGGAGTATTTCGGGGATCACGGACGCGACGGCGAGGGGTGCCATTTGATGGTCGGTGTAGGTTGCAGAGTATTCGGCCGGGATCCATGGCAAGTTTTCGGGACCGAGAACGTCCGTGAGGGCGTCGCGGTCCAGTGGCTCGTCGCTGAAGGCACGGAACAGCCCCCCGTTGTGTTCTTCGGCACTTGGACCAAGAAAACGACCAATTTCGGGTGCGAGCCGGGGTCCGGCCCATACCCACCAGAGCGGGTAGGGCTGGAAACCCACCCACTGCGGGGGGCGCATGTTGAAGATGGGCACGCGGCCCATGTCTTGGTAGCGTTCAACTTCGGCCGAAGCGTAGACCGCCCCAAGCTCCGTCGCCACCGCAAGGAAGAACCGGCGAAGTGCGCTCCTGAGCGGACTATCGGCGAGGGCATGACCGTCCACGACCAGGGTGATTCGGATGAACGGGTTACCTGCGGAGAGCTGCGGGGCCTCAATCTTTCCGTAGGTGACCGGTGGCGGGTTCTTGTAGTAGATGTCCCAGCCATTGGAATCGTCGTTGTAAAACTCATCGATGAAACCTTCTTCACCGCTGGAATCGAACCGGAACTGAAGGGGTTCGTACTTGCCGAAACGCACCGGGACTGCTTCGGGAAGAACCTCTCGAGCGATCCGCAGATAGCCCTCCAGAAAGTCTGTCGGGAGGTCCTCTTCCGGGATCAGCCAACTGATCCAAACGTCTCGCCGCTCCGGCTTCGGCTCCGTTCTTGGTGGTGCTTTTACTGTCCGGGGTTGAGGCCAGATGTCGGCGGTTTGTTCGTCCATGACCACTCCGTGGCAGGCTTTGGCTAGTTTCCGTGCGAAACGCATACCGTGCGGGATCTCAGCCTCCTGGGTGCCTTCGACCAGGACCTGGAACATCGTCGTTGCGTCAGGTAGGACCGCGGTGATCTCCTCCGGGAGGTCTACGGCCTCGACGGAGAACGGCCCGTCAACGGTGAAGCTATACCCCCGTTTCATGTCCCGCAGGACGACCACGCCGGTGTCACCGGCGCTCTCCGGATCCACGTGCAGCCCACGGGTATTACCCACCAGCAACCGCACCTGGTCAACGGTTGGAGACCCCGGACAGTAAACGGTCAGGTCATAAGACACGGGTGCACGATCTCGGTAGGGCGCCGCCGGAGGCCAGCTGTGCGGCTAGGGGTAGGGAGGTCAAGTTTTCCTCGGAGGGTTGTAGATCCCGGGAGGAAGCTCAAGCGGTTCGCGGTTGCGGAGGACCTCAGGGATGACGGTCGCGACCGCGAGTGGCGTCATTTTCATGTACTGGTCGGAGTAGGTTGCAGAGTATTCGATGGGGATCCATGGCAGGTTGTCGGGGCCGAGCACTTCTGCAAGTTCGCGGCGGTCGAGGGGCTTGTCGCTGAAAGCCCGGTACAGTCCACCGGAGTATTCGGAAGCTTCGGGTCCCAGAAATTGCCCGATCTCGGGTACGAGTCGAGGGCTGGCCCATACCCACCAGAGTGGGTAGGGCGGGAATCCTACCCACTGATCAGGTGGAAGCCGAAAGAACGGACGGCGCTGCATGTCTTGGCCGCGTACCAGTTCGGCAGATGCATAGACCGCGCCAAGCTCGGTTGCCACCGCAAGGAAGAACCGGCGAAGTGCGCTCCTGAGCTCAGTATCGGTGAGAGCCTGGCCGTCAACGACCAGTGTGATTCGGGTGAACGGGATCCCCCGGGAAAGTCGGGCGGCCTCGATGTTCCCATACGTGACCGGTGGCGGGTTCTTGTAGTAGATGTCCCAGCCATTGGATTCGTCGTTGTAGTACTCATCGATGAAGCCTTTTTCGCCGCTGGAATCGAATCGGAACTGAAGGGGTTCGTACTTGCCGAAACGCACCGGGACGGCTTCGGGAAGAAGCTCGCGGGCTATCCGGAGATAGCCCTCCAGAAAGTCTGCCGGGAGGTCCTCTTCAAGGAGCAACCAACTCAGCCAAACGTCGTTGCGTTCCTTTCGTGGTTCCATCTGTAGCGGTTGTTCTTTTTCCGTCTTGGGTGGCGGCCATACTTCCGAGGTTTGTTCATCCATTACGAGACCGTGGCAGGCTTTGGCTAGCTTCCGTGCGAAGCGGACACCGTGGGGAATCTCCGCCTCTTGGGTTCCCTCAACCAGAACCTGGAACGTCTTGGCCACGTCAGGCACAACCGCAGCGACCTCGTCAGGGACGTCTTCGGCCTCGACAGGGAATGGCCCATCCACAGTGAAGCTGTAGCCCCGCTTCACGCCACGAAGGACCACCACACCGCTGTTATCGGAATTGGCTGGGTCAGCATGCAACCCGCGGGTATTACCCACCAGAAGCAACACCTGGTCAATGGTTGGCGACCCTGGACAGTAAACCGTCAGATCATAAGACACAGCGGGATCGTTCTCGGGAAGGCCGAACGGTCCCAGAGGCTCCGGCCGATGTAGCAGGATTCATGCATTCCTGGGGGGGTTGTAGATACCTGGGGGAAGGTCGAGTGGTTCGCGGTTGCGGAGTATTTCAGGGATCACAGTTGCGATTGTGAGCGGATCAATCTGCAAGGACCTGTCGGAGTAAGAGGCGGAGAATTCGGGGGGGATCCACGGCAGGTTATCGGGGCCGAGGGAGTCCATAAGTTCGTGCCGGTCTAAAGGGAGATCGCTGTAAGCCCGGAACAACCCCGCGTTGTGCTCGGTGGCCGCGGGCCCGAGGAACCGTCCAATCTCGCACGCCAGTCGGGGGCCGGCCCAAACCCACCACAGCGGGTAGGGAGGGAACCCCACCCACTGGCGTGGTGGCATGTAGAGGTACGGGATTCGTGGCATTTCTCCGCCTGTGACTTTCTCAGCGGATGCGTAAACAGCCCCAAGATCAGTTGCCACGGCTAGGAAGAAGGATTTTAAAGAGGCTCTAAGTCGGTCATCGGTCAGTGACCGACTGTCTACACATAGGGTGATCCGCGTGAATGGATTGCCCGCGGCCTGTTCCGGACCAGCTATTTTCCCGTAGGTGACTGGAGAGGGGTTTTTATAGTACACCCCCCAGTCGTTGGCTTCGCTATTGTAGTACTCGTCGATGAGGCCGTCGATACCGGCCGCATCAAACCGGAATTGAAGGGGTTCGTGCTTGCCGAAGCGCACCGGAATGGCTTCGGGTAGAAGCTCTTCGGCTATCCGGAGGTAGCGTTCGAGGAAATCCATCGGGAGATCATCTTCCAGGAGATACCAGTTAAGCCATACATCATTGACGCCCACTCTTTCTTCTGGCTCCGGCTGTTCCCTTACCGCCCGGGGCTGCGGCCATATCTCGTCTGTCTGTTCGTCCATAACGATGCCGTGGCAAGCTTTGGCCAGTTTCCGTGCGAAGCGGACACCGTGCGGGATCTCCGCCTCTTGGGTTCCTTCAACCAGGACCTGGAACAACGTCGAGGCTTTGGGCAGTAGCTGGCTGACTTCGCCAGGGACGTCCTCGATCTCGATTGAAAACGGCCCGTCAACGGTGAAGCTGTAGGATCGCTTGACGCCGCGAAACACCCTTACACCGCTGATGTCGGAATTGGACGAGTCGGCGTGCAAGCCCCGGGTATTACCCGCAAGCAACCACACCTGGTCGACGCTAGGGGACCCGGGGCAGTAGACGGACAAATCGTAGGACATGCAGTAACTTTCTCTCTTTTGCTCGTAGTTGTTTAGTGAACGTAACTGCCATCCAAGGAATCCGGAATGTCTTGAAACTCGATGTCCTTATTTTGCACCAAGTCATAAATCTCTTGAGAGAAACCGGGCTTCCCGGGGTCGATTCGTCGGTCGGTGCCGGGGCGTGTGTAGATGATTAGCTTACCTTTGGGCTTGGTCGCGTCCGCGTACTTGGAGTAGGTGATGAAGTCCCTTATCTGGCTGGTCATCCTGAAGGTTTTGACGTTCTTGACTTCGATGACGTTTCCGGTGAGGTTCCCCCCTACTTTTTCCATCAGGTCCGGGAAGCGGTTTCTGGACATTCCGGGGACGTTGACTGCTGTCTTTCCGGACAGACTGACGCCGAGCAACTGTTCGACTGCGTATTCGCCCCATTTCCCGATGAGGGAGGCACCCTTAGGCGGTGTGGCGAAGGCAGGGTTGATGTTATCGAAGCCACAGCTGTGGGCGGATGCCCTTTGCATCAGCGGCTGGCTGGTGCCTGTTGAGTTCTTTCTGTAGACACCAGCTGTGACAACAAGGGTGGACGATCCCGAGAGGGAACTGACCCTGCCTGCACCTCCGATCGTGCAGACTGCTGGGTTGTTCGCGTTCTTTTCGACCCACTTGATGGCGTCTTGGTGGCGGGTGAAGAACGCTGCTGCTTTGGGCAGGATCCGTCCGACGAGCGCGATGGCTTCGGCGGCTTTGAAGAGTTTGCCGATGGGCAGGACCCCGATCAGTGCCATGCCGCAGGCTCCGATGTCACCCTTGGTGAAGCAGTTGATGATGTCGGTGACGCCGAAGAAGTCCAGGAGGAGCTGGCCGCCTTCTTTGATGATGAAGTCGGTGATGTCACCTTCGGCGAGGGTTTCGTGTGCTTGGCGTAGTTTTTCGGCGTTTTCGGGTCCACCGGCAGCTTCGGCTGCTGCGAGTTCCTCGTCAGTGACGTTCCCGGTGGTGTTCGCAGCCGCTCTTGCCAGGTTCGCGGCGGCTTCCTCTTCGCGTTGCATGTTGGTGGCGATGGTGACGGCTTCGGTGGCAGCTGCTGCGGCTGCTTCAGCGTCCTTGCCCGCGTTGACCGCTGATTGTTGTGCGTTCGCTGCAGCCTGGCTTGCTGTGGCTGCGGCTGCTGCTGCGTTGTTCGCTGAGGTGGCGGCCTCGGCAGCGTGGCGCTGTGCCGTTTTCGCGTCAGCGCGTGCTTGATCGGCTGCCTGTCGGGCGATTGCGAGGGACTCTTCGGCCTGCGCCGCTGAGTCTTTGGCCAGGTTGGCTTGGGTCACTGCTGTTGCTGCCGAGTTCGCGGCCGCCGTCTTGTACGTGGCTGCCTGGGCGGCGTAGGTGTTCGCTTCGGCGCTGGCTTGGCGGGCCACAGCGGCGACACGGGCGGCCTCATAGGCGTCCGCTTGTGCTTTGGCGGCGAAGCCGACTGCTTTGGAGATGCTGGCGTCGATGGCCGCAACGTGGGCTTTGGTCTCGAGGTCGCGGGCGGTGGCCTCTTTGAGGCGGGACTTGATGAAGTACCGCATGGCGGAGACGGGGCCTTCGAGCGCTATTTCGGCTGCGGCTCGTGCTTCCGGACCACCAGTATCCAGAATGTTGTTGGCTGTTTCCCGGTCGTCAAGGTCTTTCTGGAGTTGGTACTCCTCTTCCAGGAATAGCCTGATCTTGTTTGGGTCGGCGCTGTCCAAAGCCCTGGCCGCGGCTTCGCGTACCTTGGGTCCGCTGGGGCTCTCAGGGTCCAAGAGATACGTGACTTGAAGTTCTTTGGCCTTGGCTTCGAGCTGGTGGCGGGTTGTCGTGACGAATTCTGCGACTGCTTCTTCGCCGCTGTCCAGTGCTTCCTGGGCGGCAATAGTGACCGCTAAGGGCGCCTTGTAGGCGTAGGTCATGGCTTCGTCGAATTGGTCTTGTTCGAGTGCGACTTGGCGGCCGGTTTTGATGTAGGCGACGATTTCTGCGTTATCACCGGTCAGTGCTGCTTCGGCGCCGGCTTTCACCCATGGCCCACCGATTTTGGCGAGGCCGAGAAGAGCTTTCCGGGCGGCCGGCATGAGCGCTGCCACGTCGGCACCTGGTGCGGTGAGTTGGGTCAGGAGTTGCTGGGTAGTTGCCGCGTCGGTTTTCGCGCGGTCTTTTGCTGCCTTTTCGGCGGTTAGTCGTAGTTCTTCAATTTCTTTGGCGGCGCCGGCTTGGGCAATCCCGTATTCGCGTTCGGCGGCCAGTCGGGCGACGTCCGCGTCTCTGGCTTGGGTTGCCGTGGTGCGGGCCAGGGTCGCGGCGGTTGTTGCGGCGTTCGCTGCGGTGATGGCGTTGTTTGCTGCCGTGGTGGCTCGTTGTGCTGCGTTGGCGGCGACACCGGCCTGGGCGGCCGCCTCGTCAGCTGCAACTGCGGCGCTGTTGGCATTGACGATTGCTGCGGCGGCGGCATTGCTTGCGTCGTTGGCTGCTGCGGTTGCTTGGGCGGCTAGGGTCGCGACCTTCTGGACTGCCTGTTCGGCACGGTTCGCTGCGTTCTCGGCACGGTCAGCGGCGGCACGTGCGCGGGCTGCTTCCTCGGCGGAAACACCTGCTTCACCGGCTGCGGCATCTGCGAGGCTCGCTGCTTCCTGCGCATTGAGTTTTGCGCTGCCAGCTGAGTTCGCCGCGTTGAGGGATTCTTGGATTGCAACCCGGGAGGCGTCGGCGGCGTCCTTGGCGGATTGGGCGTTTCTGGCTGCGTCGCGGGCTACTTCTGCTGCGGTGCGCGCGGCGGAGGCCATGCCGGCGTTACCGGCTGCGGCTGAGGCGGCCACGAGGGCGTTAGACGCGGCGATGTTCGCCCGTGACGTCGCAGCTGCAGCGTTTGAGGCTGCGTTTGCTGCGGCGAGCATGGCTTGGCGGGCTTCTTGGGCTGCGTTGACGGCGATGTCTGCCGCCGTGGCTGCCTGGTCGGCAAGGCTGGCGGCCCTCTGCGCTGCCGCGGTGGCCTTTTCGGCGTTTTGTTGACCCTGGGCTGCTTCGGCTTTGGCTTTGTCCAAGGCTTGCTTGGCCAGCAGGGACGCTGTTTGGGCTTGCTTGGAGGATTCCTCAGCCTTGAGTTTTTCTCCACGAGCTACCTCGCTGGCTGCTTTGGCTTGGTCGGTCAGCTGCCCGATCGTGGCTGTCTACCGCGGATCAACCAGTGTCTACACCGGCTACGAAGTCATCGGTGAAGGATGGAGTGGTTGGCAGTTGAGCATCGGACGCTGGAAGAAGGACGATGCGTACCCGAGCATCATCGCCACCAGCACTGATGGGATCATGCGGAGCTACGAAAACCTGAGCGGCGGCCGGGTCGGCAATCACACCCAGATCGGTCAGGGATGGTCCGGCCTGGAGATCGTCCAAATGGACTTCGACAAGGACAAATTCACCGATATTGTCGCCAAGAACAGCGCCGGCGAACTGAAGCTTTACCGCGGTAACGGCGCCGGCGGCTTCCTGAACGTAACCCCGGCTGTTGTCGGTTGGGGCTGGAATGTCATCACGGCCATGTCTCCGACGTCGGGCTTCGCAGGCCCCGGAACCACCGGCATGCTGGCGCGCACCAGCGGCGGGGAACTGAAGTACTACCCGATCTACGCCAACGGCGCCTGGGGCAACCCCACCACCGTCGGATCGGGATGGTCGCCTTTGAAGATCTTCCGTTCCACCATGCCCTGACCTGCTAACCGCACCGAGTTTGAAGGGCCGCCCAGACCGGGCGGCCCTTCAAACTCGATTTAACGGAAACGAGACAAAACCGTGGGACTTTTTTCCCGAAAAGGCACTGCCGACCCACATCTGCCCGAACTGACCACCAAACAGGCCGACAAGCTCCGCGCACTCTGCGTGGCCGTCCTGGGCAGGCAAGGCGTCACGGTCACCGACGCCGGCGATCACCTCTACGGAGACAATGACCAGAAGTACGGGCTATTTGCGATCAGCCGCAAGGCGGCCACTCTTTCTGAAAAGGAATGGCCGGCGATGGTCGAACAACACTTCGCCGGATTCCTCAGCAGCACGCCAGCATCGAAAGCCACCGTCGAGGAGCTACAGGCCGGTGTGTACCCGAAGTTCATAGCTCCCCACACTATGGATTGGATGGAAAGCGAGCACGGCCCGTCTGTCTACTCCTACGTCCGGCCCACCGCCCGGCTTCCGCTGCTGATCGCCCTTGATTCCCCGGAATCCGTTTCCTACCTCACCGCTGAACAGGTCGAGGCAGCCGGCGGGGCCGATCTTCTTTGGGATAAGGCATTCAGCAACCTGATCGCCACAGGTCCGGGGAAGCCCGAGGAGTTCACTGCCGAAGGCGGCTCGTTCCTGGTCTTCGAAACCGAATCCGTGTACCAGGCATCATGGATTGCGTGCATGGACAAGTTCGTGGAGTCGCTCGGCTACACGCCCGGGCGGCTCGGAGCGTTGGTGACCATTCCCGCAACGAACATGCTCTGCCTTCACCTAGTCGGTGAAGCCACCAGCATCGAGGACATCAAGGCGATGCTCATGTTCGCCGGAACCGTCCACGCCCAGCACCCCTCCCCGCTAACACCGCTTCTGTACTGGTGGAACGGAAACACCGTGGAAAACATCTCGAGCAACGAAGGCGAGGACGTCAACCTCTACCTTCCCGACGAACTGCTGAGCGTCCTGTAGGACCAACGACCAAAAGACGCAGGGACGCTACCCTGTCGGACCGGCAAGGTAGCGTCCTTTGCTGTCTGCACCGAGCAGAGTGCAGCTATAACGAAAATGGGGGAACCAAATTCATGAAAAGAAAATTCAGGGCTCTTGCAGTCAGCGCCGCGGCATTGACCGGTATCGCCGCTCTCGGCGGCGCGCCCGCGCAGGCGGCGACGCCGAACAACTACCCGCTGAGCGGGTTCTTCATCTACGCGTCCAAGACACACCAAACAAATATCGACAAGCTCGAAGCCATGAAGGCTGTCGGCGCCGACACAGTCATCACTTTCGGCAGCATCCTCAAACCCGCGACGCTGAACGCCTCAAAGCAGGTGCTGAAAACCGATGGCACCGTTGATCCCGCCTACACCAACTGCCAGATCGGTGGCGTTCCGTGCCTGACATCGATCATGGCCGGATACACGATCAACAGGGTCTTCACCTTCAGCAACGCAAGCCACTGGGGCGGCGGATCGCTCAAGTGCGCCAAGGACAAAAAGGTCGACTTCAACGGCAGCACCTACACGATCTTGTTGATCCCTAACCTGGAGAACGGCTGTTACTCCACGGACAACACGTACGACGTCGTGGCCATCGACGGCGGCAAGACCGCGGACGCTGATCCCGTGGTGTCAGTGGCGAACGCGGCCACGAGCCTGGGCATGAAGTTCTACGCAGGCATGCCCGCGCCGATCAAGCGGATCGATTGGCCTTGGCTGCCGGATATGAGCTACAGCGCCACGCTGGGCAAGTTCACCGAACGGTTCATGATGTTCCAGTCCGCGAACAACAACGTCCCCGGTCTGGCCGGTTTCTACCACACCACCGAAATGCCGCTCGTTGACAGCGCGGCGTGGACCTCGGTCACGGACCTCTACCGCATCCAGAACGCGGCTATTGAGAAGTACCTGCCCACCCGTGAAGCGGTCATCAGCCCCTACCTTGATGCACGTTTCAGCAACACCTACACCCCGGCAAGCGCCACGAACGCCGTCAAAAACATCGCAGCGACCGCCAGCGGAACCAAGCTCTACATTGCCCCTCAGGATGGAATGGGTACCGGCAAGGGCGGCGCTTACATGGGCAACGAAGCCACCCTCAACGTTGACCCCTTCGCGGCTTCCATCGTCGGGGAGGGAACCTGGGGTCAGAAATACCAGGCTCCCACCAGCGAGTACTACAAAGCAGCCGCCGCAGGGATAACCGGAACAGGGGCAACCCTGTGGGCCAACATCGAAGGCATGGCGCCCAAAGTTGAGACGAACATCTGTGACGACACTTCATTGCGCGGGCAGACAACCAAAACCCGTCTGGACCGTCAGATCCAGCAAACCGGCCTGTCCGTGAAGAAGAACATCTCCTTCATGTGGGACCCCTACTTCACCTGCAAAGTCGAGCCGACAGCCCCGAGCCTGGTCGAGAAGCTCGTAGCCAACGGTGGGGATCCCATCATCAACGACTCGACCGCTAGCCCGGCAACCGGAGCACTGACGGTGTACGGGTACAACCTGGCCGGATCGAGCATCAAGATCAAATACACCACCCCGCTCGGACAAGTCCAGGAACGCACTGCAACAGTGACCTCGCACAACCCGAACTACGGACAGACCGCCGCCAACGGGGACTTCCGTTTGGAGAGCGCCACCGTGAACTTCGGCGCCTACTCACTCGGTAGCGGAAAGTACTACATGCTGTACGTCACCAACGGCGACGGCAAAACCAACAAGGGCTTCTACAGCAAGCTCTTCTAACCCAGCCAACGGGCGAGAATCCAGCGCAACGCCAAGTGCCGCCGTCGTACTTCTTGTGAAAGTACGACGGCGGCACTCGCCGTATGTGGGTCGCTGACCGTTAGGCGGTCTGTCCAGCGTGTTGGCCTTCTGAGATCTCTTCCACAACCTTGCTGTTGAAGGCTGGGAGGTCGTCCGGGTTGCGGCTGGTGACCAAGCCCTGGTCCACCACCACTTCCTCGTCGGTCCAGTTGGCGCCAGCGTTCTTCAGGTCGGTCTGGAGCGTGTGATACGAGGTGACGTTGCGGCCCTTGATCACGCCGGCCTCGATGAGAATCCAGGGTCCGTGGCAGATGGACGCCACCGGCTTGTGCTGCTCAAAGAAGGCGCGCGTGAAGTTCTGTGCGTCCTTATCTACGCGGAGATGATCGGCGTTGACGACGCCACCGGGAAGAACCAGGGCGTCAAAGTCGGAAGCGTTGGCATCGGCTACCGCGAGGTCGACGTCGAAGGTGTCACCCTTTTCCACGCCATTGAAGCCTTGGAGCTTTCCCTTGGACGGGGCCACGAGAGTGGGCTCGCCGCCGGCATCCTTGACCGCCTGCCATGGGCTGGTGAGTTCCACCTGCTCCACGCCGTCCGTCAACAGGAATGCGACCTTCTTGCCTGTGATGTTGTGTTCTGACATTGTTCCTCCTCCGTTGCGCGGCGGAGTGCTTTTTGAGCGTGGGCCGCCGCTGTGAGAGTCGTTTGTCTGACCTGTTCAAGCCTAGGGAAAGAGGCTTTAGTAAGCAAGCTGACTATCCACAAAAGCTGCAAGCGCGATTGCTTAACTATCGAATATCGATAGAATCAGATTGTTGTTCGATAAAGGAGACTCCAGTGGGAAAGCTGACAATTCTCGCGTTACGGATAGTAATCGCGATGGTGCTGGCCGGTTCGTTGTTTGTGCAGGTACGGATGGTCCCGTTGCTCTCGACCGATCTGGTTGAGGCCGGCGCCCCCGACGGCCCTCGTGTTGCCCTGCTGGCCATCGTGGTCTTGGGGATTCTGTGTGTCCAGGTGGTATCGGTCTGCGTGTGGCGATTGCTGACGATGGTGCGTCGCGGAACCGTGTTCTCCCGCGGGGCCTTCCGTTTCGTGGACATCATCTTTGGTGCCATCGCGTTCGCGGCGGTGCTGGTGTTCGGCATCGCCGTGATTCTGGCGCCCGGCGAGACCGCACCAGGCATCGTGATGCTGATCTGCGGAGCGGCGTTGATGATCGGTGGCGTGGCGCTGGTTGTGTTGGTGATGCGTACACTGCTTGCCCAGGCTGTAGCGCGGGACGTCGAAGCCGCACAGCTCCGCTCCGAGCTTGATGAGGTGATCTGATGCCTATCATCGTGGATATTGACGTCATGCTGGCCAAGCGCAAAATGCCCGTGGGCGTGCTTGCCGAGAAAGTCGGTATCACGCCAGCCAACTTGGCTGTACTCAAGAACGGGCGAGCGAAGGCCGTGAGGTTTACTACGCTCGAAGCGCTGTGCGAGGTACTGGACTGCCAACCAGGGGATCTACTGCGTTGGGAGACTGAGGATCGCTGGGATAGCGGAGGCCCATCTGCCGACGAGCCTCGTCCAGCAGTTCCATCATCGCAACCGACTCCCCAGGAGTCATGAACGGGCTCTCAGTCAGCCCAGCCTGAAGGCACCGTGTCACCTCGCGCAGTTCGTAGCTGAATCCGTGCCCGGTCACCTCGAACCTTTCCGTCCGCGGCGTGCCGCTGCGTGGCTGGATGATGAGCTCGGCCGGGTTGAAAAGGGGAGCGGAGGATCGCAGCCAACCTTCCGTCCCTCCGACAGTCACCACGCTGGGGCACTCCGCGCCGATCGACGTGATGAGCTGCGCATGCGCTCCGCTCTCATAATCCAGGGCAAGGGAATTCTGCAGGTCCACACCCTCAGGAGTCAGGACTCCGGTGGCAAGCATGCTGCGGGGCTCACCGAAAACTCCGAGCGCCCATGTCAGCGGATAGACGGCGAGGTCCAGCAATGCTCCGCCGCCAGCAGCCGGATCCCAGATCCGGGACGCGGGATCGTATGCAGGCACGAAACCGAGTTCAGCTTGGAGCCAGCGCGGCTCCCCGATCTCCCCTGACCGCAAAATCTCGACGGCGCGGCAGAAGCTCGGCAGGAACCGGGTCCACATCGCTTCCATGAGGAAAAGCCCACGATCCCGGGCGAGATCGGACAGCTCGCGTGCCTGCACGGCATCCATGGCGATGGGCTTTTCGCACAGGACGTGCTTTCCCGCGTTAAGCGCGGCAAGCGCGACGGCGTGATGCTGAGCGTGCGGCGTGGCGATGTAGACGACGTCGACGGCGGGGTCGGCCAGCAGCCGCTCGTAGCCCGGCGTCTCTCCTGCATCCGAGTAGGTGGTGGCAAACCCGAACTTTTCAGCAAAGCTCCGGGCCGCAACCTCCGAGCGGGAACTGACAGCTTGCAGGACGGCGTCCTCAAGGAGCGCAAGATCCTGCACCACGCGCAGGGCTATGGATCCCGTGGCCACTACTCCCCAACGGATGGGGCGGCCTGTCGCGACGGAAGGAGCCGTGGTGCTGACGGGAGCAGGAAGCATGGAAGAGCCTTTCAAGGCATGGCGCTAAACGGAATCGCGGATCACGATCGAGGTTGGCATTCTGGTAACGCGTTCCGCCGGTTTGCCCTCGATCAGGTTCACCAGGGTCTCGGCCATCTTCTTGCCGAGTTCAACAATCGGGTGATGCACGGTGGTGAGGGCGGGGGTCACTGAGGTAGCGAAGGAATCGTCGTCAAAACCGACGACGGCGATGTCCTCCGGGATGCGCAGGCCCCGCCCCTGGATGGCGGTGTAGGCGCCGGCGGCCATTTGGTCGTTCGCCGCGAAAACAGCGTCAATGGGAACACCGCGATCCAGCAAACGATGCATTGCTCTGGCGCCGGATGCCAAAGTGAAGTCGCCTTCCTCCATCAAGCCCTCCCCAAGACCTGCCTCCCGCACGGCAGTCCTCCACCCGGCGAGGCGGTCAAGGCCCGGCGGCATGTCCTGCGGACCCGCGATCGTGGCAACGTTCTTTCGGCCGCTCTCGGTCAAAAGCCGGGTGACATCGTAGGCCGCTTGCTCGTTGGCCACATCCACGTAGTAGCTCTCCTTGCCGCCTACTAAGGGGCGCCCGGCGAACACCATGGGAAGTGATCCCGAAAGGTGCGTCCAGGAGTTGTCACCGCTGTGGTGCGACACCACTAGGACACCGTCCACGTTGCCTCCGAGCAGGAAGCTGCGGGTTTTTTCCGGCTTCGACTCAGAGGAGATCACCATGTTCAGCGTGTACTCCGTATCGGTCAGGAACAGGGCAATGCCTTGGACCACCGATGCGAAGAATGGGTCCGCAAAGACCTTGGATGTCGACTCCGGGACGATCAGTGTGACCGCATTCGCCCGGCGTTTGGCCAGGGAACGTGCGGCACGGTTTGGCGTGTAGTCGAGTGCAAGGATCGCTTTTCTCACGGAATGTGCCAGTTCCGGGTCAACACTAGGGCTGTCATTGACGACGCGGGACACGGTGGCCCTCGACACCCCGGCTAAGGCAGCCACCATCTCAAGGGTGGGTACCGGCCGGGGGCCGCTGGTGTCCTGCGTCATCGTCATCTCCGGAACGTAAGAAAAGTAAGCCTCTGAAGGCTACTTTAGGCGTTCACGGTAGCGGTCGCAGATGCCTTGGCTGCCTCGATAACGCGGGAGTAAGCGAGTCCGCTGTCCTTCACCGTCCGTTCAAAGGTGTCGTAGTCCACACGAACAACCCCGAAGCGCTTGCCGTAACCCCAAGACCACTCGAAGTTGTCCAGGAGCGACCAAACGAAGTAGCCGCGCACATCGGCGCCCTGGTCGAGTGCCTCACCAACAGCTGTGACGTGGTCGAGGACGAACTGGGTCCGCTCGGCGTCGTGGACTGCTCCGTCAGGACTGACGACGTCGTCGTACGCGGCGCCGTTTTCCGTGATGTACAGCGGCGGCAGCGTCGGGTACTCCTCGCCAAGGCGCACCAGGAGCTTCCGCAGTCCATCAGGATTGACCTCCCAGTTCATGGCCGTGCGTGGCAGGCCGCGGCTCGGGAAGGCGATATCTTCCGAACCGATCCAGCACGACGACGTCGGGCGCGTTGCGCCGCCCGAGTGGCCGTCTCCGTGTTCAGCAGTGGGGTGTCCGCTGATGAGGTCATCGTGGTAGTGGTTGACGCCCAGGAAATCGATGGGTGCACCGATAATCTCCAGATCGCCGGGCTTGATGACGTCACGGATGCCGAACTGCTTGAGGTCATTGAGGGTGTCCTCCGGGTAAGCGCCGCGGAGGATTGGATCGAGGAAGATCCGGTTCTGCAGCGAGTCGAACCGGCGCGCCGCATCGAGGTCCACGGGATCGGAAGGATCCCGCGGAATGGAGTTGCTGAGATTGAGCGTGATTCCCAATTGCTGCGCGCCGCGACTCCGCAGTTCGTTGACCACCAGGCCGTGGGCCAGATGCTGGTGGTGGATCGCCGCTACGGCCGCGTCCGGTTCCTGGCGACCCGGAGCGTGCACGCCCGCCGCATAACCAAGGAGTGACGAGCAGAACGGTTCGTTGAATGTCGTCCAGTGCTGGACGCGATCCCCCAACGCCGAGTAGACATCGTTTGCATAGTCGACGAAACGGTAGGCAGTATCGCGGTTGGCCCAGCCGCCCTTCTCCTCCAGCGCCTGCGGCAGGTCCCAGTGGTAAAGCGTCAACCAGGGGAGGATGCCGGCGTCGAGCAGTTCATCCACAAGGCGGGAGTAGAAGTCCAAGCCTTCGGCATTCGCGGCACGGCCACCCGGCCGGACACGGGACCAGCTGGTGGAGAACCGGTAGGAATCCAGGCCCAGCTCTTTCATGATCCTGACATCCTGGGGCATTCGGTGGTAGTGCTGCACCGCGTCCTTCAGCGTCTCGCCGTTGGCAATGGCACCCGGAACGCGGGCGAAAGCATCCCACACGGAATCTTCCTTGCCGCCCTCGTGGCTGGCGCCTTCCACCTGGGCTGCGGCGGTAGCCGAGCCCCAGATGAAGCCCTTGGGCCAAACCCTGTTAAAGGGAGTGGTCGCTGGGTGGTTTGTTGCTTCGAATGGCATTAGCCCTTCACTGCTCCTTGCATGATTCCGGATATAAGTTGACGTCCCGCTATGACGAAGAGGGCCAGCAGCGGAAGAGTTGCCATGACGGCACCGGCCAGAACGATCGAGTAGTCCACGTAACGGGCCGACTGCAGTTGGCTGAGCGCCGTCTGCAAGGTGGGGTTGCCGGCGTCGAGCACCAGCAGGGGCCACAGGAAATCAGTCCATGCCGTCATGAACGTAAAAAGGCCGAGGATTGCCATGGCCGGGCGTGCGGCAGGGAGCGCCACGTGCCAGAAGGTTGAAATCATGGACGCGCCATCCATGCGCGCCGACTCGATGAGCTCGTCCGGGATCACGTCCACTAGATACTGCCGCATGAAGAAGACACCAAACGCCGTGACAAGAGTAGGGATGACGACGGCGCCGATCTCACCTGTCCAGCCGAGCGTGCGCATCAGCATGAACAATGGGATGATGCCGAGCTGCGTCGGGATCGCCATGGTGGCGATCACTGCCACCATCAGCCAGTTGCGGCCGCGGAAGCGCAGTTTGGCGAACGCGTACCCGGCCAGGGTGGAGAATCCCACCACCGAGACGGTGATGATGCCCGAGATCAGGACGCTGTTGCCGAGCGCGAGCCAGAACGGGATGGTGTCGAAGACTTCGCCAACGTTGGTCCAGAAGTTGCCGCCCGGGAACAGTGGTGGCCAGGTTTCCCCGAGGGCTTCGTTGGAGCGGCTGCCGATGATCACGGACCACCAGAGCGGGTAGGCCGATGCCAGGAAGAACGCGAGCAGCAACCCATAAGTGAGGAAGCCGGGCCGTCGGCCGTTGCCAAAGAGTGCCTTCCGTGTGGCCAGGGATCGTGAGGTTCGCTGAAGGGCCGGTGTTTGTGGCCGGTTTTGCGTGAGGGTCATTGCCCGCTCCTCGGGGTTGGTTCTGTTGCGGTGGCCGGTTCTGCCGCTGCCGCCTGAGCCGGGAGGCCGGCGTCGTCCGCTTTTACGTTCGCGGCGGAAGAACGCTTACGACGGCGGCGGCTGGCAGCGCCGCGATCGTCGCCATTTGTGGCGATACGGCGTGAGATCAACCAGTTCACGATGCCGAAGAGCAGGATGATCAGGAACAGGAGCCAGGCGATGGTGGAGGCCTTGCCGAAGTTCTGCCGCTGGAAGGCCATCTCCCACAGGTACAGAACGGTGGTCTGGAACTGCCGTGCCGTTCCGCCGGCAGCCACGGGATCGAACAGTCGGGGCTCTGTGAAGATCTGCAGCCCGCCGATGGTGGCCGTGACAATGACGAACACCATGGTGGGTCGAATGCTGGGCAAGGTGATGCTGAAGAAGCGGCGGACGGAGCCGGCGCCGTCGATGGCTGCAGACTCGTAGATATCGCGCGGTACTGACTGCATGGCGGCCAGGAGGATCAGCGCGTTGTAGCCCGTCCAACGCCAGTTCACCATGGTGGCGATGGCGATGTGGCTGGGAAGGGTGTCGTTTTTCCACATGATGGAATCGATGCCGAAGCTCGACAGGATGTTGTTGATGAGCCCGTACTGCTCCCCGAACATGTTGGTGAAGATCATGGCGACGGCTACGGGAGTGACTACGTAGGGGAGCAGGATGCTCATGCGCCAGAAGGTCTTGGCTCGCAGGTTCTGGTCCAGGACCGCGGCAATGATGGTGGCCATAATCAGCTGGGGGATAGTGGAAATCAGGAAGATGCTGACGGTGTTAAAGAGGGAGTTCCAGAAGAACCTGTCCTGCAGCACCTCAGCGAAGTTTTGGAATCCCACAAACTCTCCCTGGCCTTTGAGCAGGTGCCAGTCGAAGAGGGAGACGAAGAACGTGTAGCCCAGGGGAAAGAGGCCCACCAAGGCGAACAGGATGAAGAACGGGGCGATGTAGAGGTAGGGGGACGCCTTCATATCGAAGACGTTCAGGCGTTGACGGAACGTCGGTTTCGGTTTGTTGGCGGCCGATCTGCTGGCTGCCGGGCGGTTCAATGTGGTGGTCATGGACGGGTCTCAGACTCTGTGAGGGGGCCTCCGGTTATCCCGGAGGCCCCACGGCCGGGTTCTGCTAGTTGTTGACCACGAGGTCGTTGAGGAGCTTGACGGCTTCATTCCAGGCCTCATCGGCCGTACCCTTGCCCGAATCGAGCATCTTGAGGGCGGGACCGAAGACGTTCTCCTGGATCACAGAGTCATCCGGACCCTTGAACTGGGCGATGACACCCTCGGCGCGGGACTCAAAGATTGCGCCATACGGGGCATTGTTGAACAGTTCGTTCGGCTTTGCTGCCTCGACGATCTTTGCCTGGGCTTCGAGGGTGCTGGGGAAGTTGTTCGCTGCAGCGGACTGCTTGATCTGCTGCTCAGGTGCGGTCAGCCAGGCTGCCAGCTTTGCTGCTTCAGCCGGGTGCTTGGAGCTCTTGGGAACCGAGAGGAAAGCACCGCCCCAGTTGGAGGCACCGCCCGGGAACACGTCAGCTACATCCCAGCCGCTTGCCGCCCCGCCGCCTGCGGACTCGAGCTGGCCCTTGATGGTGCCGAGCATCCAAGCCGGGCATACGTGCGTTGCGAAGGAACCATCCACGAAGGCCTTGCCGTTACCCCAGTCGAACTGGGTCTGGTTGGAGGACAGGCCATCGGCAGTGCCGGCAGCGAGCATGTCGAACTTTGCCCGCATCTCCTTGTTGCCCTCAACGTTCAGCTTGCCGTCTTTGGTGTAGTAGCCCTCGTCCATCTGGTTGACCATGGAGTTCCAGACGAATCCGGACTGGTCATACCAGGCCTTGCCGGTGGCCTCTTTGTACTGGCGGCCGAGCTTGAAGTACGTATCCCAGCTTGCGTCCTTGCCGCCGAAGAGTTCGGCCACCTTTTCGCGGTCACTCGGCAGGCCGGCAGCTTCGAAGAGCTTGCCGTTGAAGCACAATGCCTGCGGTCCGATGTCCGTGCCATAGCCTATGACGCGGCCATCGGGATCGGTGCCTTGCTTGAACTTCCAGTCCACCCAGTTGCCCTTGATGTCCTCGGCACCGTGCTCCTTGAGGTCCACGAACTGGTCCGAAACCTCCATGATGGAGCCGAGCCAGCCTTCCTCGATGGCCGTGACATCGCTAAGTCCGGAGCCTGCGGCGAGCTTGGTGAACGCATCCGTCCGGGCGTTTGAACCACGGTCAATGTTGGTGGCCTCGATGGTCACACCGGGGTTCTGCTTCTCATATTCGGCGTACAGGTCGTCGTATCCGAAAGTGCCGAAGGTGGTCACGGTCAGTGTGACGGGATTGTCGGCGCTCGCCGCTTTGTCGCCTCCGCCGCTGCAGCCTGCCGCCACGAGGGCAAGAGAGGCTACGCCGGCGAGGGCAGTGAATTTCCTTAGTCGCGAAAACTCCACGATCACTCCTTTGTGTGTTCGAGCGACCGTACGCCTAGGGCGAGAGAGCGCTCTCTGGGATGTGGGACCAATGTATGTGCTGCAAGTCACGTGCGTCAAGAGAGCGCTCTCTCAACAACGCTGATGTGTCCGAAAAAGACGGTCTAACTGCGCCGCGATGCTAGCGTTCGGAAGTGCATTCTGTTGAGTACGGGGCGGGGACCCCGATCCTGATCATTCATGGCTTTTGCGTCGATCATCATCTGTTGTTGGGGCTCGACCCAGTGCTTGCTGAGCGTGGTGATTGGCTGCGGATCTACCTTGACCTGCCGGGAATGGGGCAGTCTCCGGCCGGACCGGAGATCGACAGCGCTGACGCCGTTGCTGATGCGGTTTCTTCCTTCGTTCGAGACAAACTCGGGGCTCAGAAGTTCGCAGTTTTGGGCAATTCCTTTGGAGGGATGCTGGCACGTCAGCTTGTCGCCGAATTTGGGGATCAGGTTTTGGGCCTGGCGTTGATTTGCCCCGTCGCTGTCGCGGACCAAGGGGCGCGGGTCCTGCCCGCTAAGGCTGTCCTGCGGGCGGATCCGGCGCTGATGGCGTCCCTGACTCCGGAAGATGCGTCCGACTATGGGGAAATGGCCGTAGTCCAATCTCAAGAGAATTGGTTACGATTCCGCGAAGCCACTTTGCCGGGTTTGAGGGCGTTTGATCCGGTTGCCACTACGCGGATCTCCAACAACTACGCGCTCACTGCTGAGCCGGAAACTCGATTTGAGACTTATCAAGGACCCTCTTTGATAGTGGCAGGACGACAGGACCATGTGGTCGGGTATCAGGATCAGGTGGCCCTGGCTGGCAGCTATCCGCAGGCCACGGTTGCCGTCCTTGACCGTGCCGGCCACAACGCACACTTGGATCAACCGGAGCTAACTGCGGCGCTCCTTGGCGAGTGGTTGGAGCGGGTCCGCACTTCGACGTCGACCGTTGGCCGTGCCGGGGTGAGACCCTAAAGATGTGCTGGAGCGGCGCGCGGCGTTCTTGGCGGAAGTGGGAGTGTGACTTTGGATAGTAGGCTGGGCTGAACCACGTGGGGGCGCCGGTTCCTCTCGAACGTCGAAGGAATCGCCGAATGAAATTCTCCATGTCCAGCCGCTCAGGTCTGCGGAAGACTTCAGTCAAACCGCCGGCACGAGGGTTTGCCGGCGCTAAAGCTGCCGCTGTCCTGCTCGCCACAATGCTTCTCGCCGCGACTGGTGCAACGGCGGCCAACGCCTCCGAAGAATCGCCCGCAGCCCAAAACGACCACGCCATGGGATCGACCATTCGTGGTCATGAAAGTGCAGGCCAATTGTTCTCCATTCAGGCCACAGAGTCGGCTTTTGCAACGCCGGGCGTGCCCGGAATGGACGTCAGTAGCCACCAAGGGGTGGTGGACTGGACAAAGGCTGCAGCAAACGGGGCCAAGTTCGCGTACGTCAAAGCCAGCGAGGGGACCGAATACAGCAACCCATACTTCGCTGACCAATACGCCGGAGCTGCTTCAGCCGGGATGCTGCGCGGCGCGTACCATTTCGCCCTCCCCAACGCGTCGCCCGGTGCCGCTCAAGCCAGCTACTTCCTCCAGAGCGGTGCAGCCTGGACGCCGGATGGAAAAACACTGCCTGCCCTGCTGGATCTCGAATACAACCCCTACGGCAGCACTTGCTACGGAATGACCCCTGGCGAGATGGTGTCGTGGGTCTCCGATTTCGCCACCACCATCCTGTCGCGAACCGGCCGCCTTCCTGCCATCTACACCACCACCGACTGGTGGAATACCTGCACGGGTAAGGCCAACGGCTTCGGGAACCACCCTCTGCACATCGCCAGGTGGGAGTCGACACCCGGGGCGCTGCCAGCTGGTTGGAACGCCCACACTTTGTGGCAGTACGCCGATTCCGGAGTGTTCCCGGGTGATCAGAATGTCTTCAACGGTACCGTCGGGCAGTTGACGGCCTTCGCGAGCAACCCAGGCCCCATTTTCTCCGACATATCCGATGGTTTGTTCAGCGCCGAAGTCAATTGGCTCGGGTCCCGTGGCATTTCAACAGGATGGACCGAGGCCAACGGAGCCAGGAACTACCGACCCTTGGCCCCCGTAGCCCGTGACGCTATGGCTGCCTTCATGTACCGGCTGGCAGGCTCACCTGCCTTCACAGCCCCCGGCAAGTCGCCCTTCACGGACGTGGCCACGACCAACCCGTTCTACAAACAGATCACGTGGCTTGCCAGCAAGGGCATCAGTTCCGGGTGGACCGAAGCTGATGGGACCAAGACGTACAGGCCCTTTGAACCGGTGGCCCGCGATGCCATGGCCGCGTTTATGTACAGGCTGGCCGGTTCGCCGGAGTTCAATGCCCCCGCGGAGTCGCCGTTTACGGACGTTGCCACGACCAACCCGTTCTACAAACAGATCACGTGGCTCGCGAGCAGCGGCATCAGTTCCGGATGGACCGAAGCTGATGGGACCAAGACGTACAGGTCCTTTGAGCCAGTGGCTCGCGATGCCATGGCCGCATTTATGAACCGTTTCGACACCAAGTTCGGGGACTAGTAAGGACTGTCCGCGGCTTAACGCCGCAGCCGAATTGCCCGGAAGGAAGCCCTACTTCCCCTTCTTCCCGTCCCTCTTGGCCGCAGCGTTCATCGCCGACTTCACCGCAGGAGGCAGGCCCGCCGTCTCGGTTTCCGGCTCGGCGACGGTCCCGCGCCAACGAGCCAGCCCCTTCATGCCGTGGTAGATCACCAGTGCAGCGGCTGACCCCAAGGCAATGCCAGTGAACTTCAGCTCGCCAATGGTCCATGTGTAGTCCGCGATGCCAATAATCAGTGCTACGGCAGCCGTGGTCAGGTTGATCGGGTTGGAGAAGTTGACCTTGTTCTGCACCCAGATCTTCACACCGAGCACGCCAATCATGCCGTACAGCATGGTCGCAGCACCGCCCAGGACGCCGGCCGGGACCGTGGCAATCAGTTCGCCGAATTTCGGGGAGAAGCTCAGCAGGATGGCGAAGATACCCGCCACCCAGTAGGCCGCCGTCGAGTAGACCTTGGTAGCGGCCATGACGCCGATGTTCTCCGCGTACGTCGTGGTACCGGAACCGCCGCCGAAACCGGCAAGTACAGTGGCGGCGCCGTCGGCCATCAGCGCGCGGCCGGAGACGCCGTCGAGGTTTTGGCCGGTCATCGCGGCCACCGATTTCACATGCCCCACGTTTTCAGCCACGAGCACCAGCACCACGGGGACGAACAGCCCCACCACGCCAAGGTGGAATTCGGGCGTCTGGAACAGCGGCAGGCCAACCCACGCGGCGGCGTCCATCTTTTCGTAGGACACCTCACCGCGCATCATGGCCACGAGATACCCGACCACAACGCCCACCAGAATGCTCAGGCGCCCCAGGATTCCGCGGAATAGGACACTGACCAGGATGATCGTCACCAGCGTGATCAGCGCGGTGACGGGAGCGGCGTCGAAGTTTGCCTTCGCGGCTGGCGCGAGGTTCAGTCCGATCAGCGCCACGATCGCGCCGGTCACGATCGGCGGCATGAGCCGGTTGATCCATTCGGCTCCAAACTTCTGGACGATCGCACCAATAAGCGCCAGTACGACGCCGGCAAGCACCACGCCGCCCAAGGCGCCACTGACGCCGTACTGCTGCTGCGACGCCATGATCGGGGCGATGAACGCGAAGCTTGAACCAAGGTAGCTGGGCACCCGGCCCTTGGTGATCACCAGGAAGAGCAGGGTGCCGATGCCCGAGAAGAGCAGGGTGGTGGCCGGCGGCATGCCAGTGATGATGGGGACCAGGAAGGTGGCGCCGAACATGGCAACTACGTGCTGCATGCCAATGCCGATGGTCAACGGCCACGCGAGCCGCTCGTCGGGAGCCACCACGTGGCCTGGGCGAATGGACTTGCCGTTGCCGTGGAGCTTCCATTTGATGCCGAGCATGCTCATGGCGGGGCCTTCCTCAGAAGAGTATTGGGATTCGGTGCAACATTACCGCCAAATGCCCACCCATACGCGGCGACGAACGCCGTCTTTAGCGAGGAACCAGCCTGAACAGGAACTTGGTTTTCACCATCACCCAAAGTATGGCGAGCAAGGCGATGTACACGGCGGTGTTCAGCCAGAGGTTCCCGTTCCGCAGGGCAGGGATGTTGGCGATGGCCACAATGAAGAACACGTGCATGATGAACACGTACAGCGTGGCTTGGCCCAGGGGTATGAAGAACCAGCCAACGGCGCGTGACAGCGGCTTCCAAAAAGCGCTCAGCAATGCATACAAGGCGATGGTGATGAGGAAGACGTTGAGCACCCTTCCCGGCCCAAGATAAGTCCTGCTGAAGAAGGTGTCGTAGACGTACCTGAACGTCGTTTCGGGGATAAGCGCGAGCCGGAAGTCCAGTTGGTTGGTCATATAAGGGCCGCTCCAGGAGAAGACGGCACAGGCTGCTGCCAGGAAAATGCACACCCCAAGCAGCAGGCGCCGACGGGGATCGGCAAACCACTGGATGATCTGATGTCGATAGAACCCGGCGGTCATTCCCACAACGAACAGGAGCTGCCACACGAGAAGCGGGAATGAATCCTCGAATTGCGAAGGCAGCAGGCGGAAACGGAAGATCGACCCCGCGATGTAGAGGCTGACGCTGAGCGTGAGGACCAGCCAGGTAAACCCGCGGGATAGCGCCACGAGGATTAGGGGGCTGATGAGCAACAGAACGACGTAGAGGCCCATGATGTTGAACTGCCACGGCCCGACCTGCAGCAATAGGAGCGCCGGGATGAGCCCTTGCGGGACGGGGAACTGCAGCAACCCCTCCATTCCGGCGTAGAGGTCGTACGTAGTGCCCGCAGCCACGCGTCCTGCTCCGCCGGTTCCTTGGTCGGTGAAGGTGGTCACCGCTGCGGCGTTGATGAAGGGGAGCAGACTCAATCCGTACAACATCAGGACCACGGCAAGGGCTGTGAAATACAACTTCCAGGCGCGCTTAGTGGTTCCATCCACCACGTCACCGAGTTCTGTAGCAATGCGGGGCCCGTAGACCATGCCTAAAACCACTCCGGAGAGCATGACGAACAGCTCCGCTCCGGAAACTACTCCGAGGGTTTCTTGGCTCAGCAGTTGGAATACGGAGTTGATGCCCACATGGTTTACCACCACAAATACGATCGCCAGGCCGCGGAGCATGTCGATACGTGCATCACGTTTACCCGTGCCCGTGTAGGACCATTTGTTCGCAAAAGCCCGGGAGGCCAACAGCCACAAAGCCGCAACTGCTACCAGTACTGACCCGGCGGAAACCCACGCGGCCCAGCCCTGGATGACTGTGCCTGTCTTCGGCTGCGGTGCCTCGACACCAGGCACGTTCTCCAAGCCCCGCTCAGTGACGGGTCCAATGGTGAGGCCTGAGGTGTCCAACGAGGTTCGGAAGGGGTCGGCAAGTGAGGGCTCGGCCGTGGCCCTCCAATCAATGGGCACCCGGCCCGGTTCGCGCACATCCGTGGTTTCGTTCCAGACCACTGCCCGGACGGACCCATTCCCGGGCTCCGCAACAGAGGCGAAAACCTGGTGCCACCACGTTTCCTTAACATCGAGCTCAGCGGCGCCACCGGCCCCAGGCGAGTAGAAAGCCCCGGTTTCAACCAGGAGGGGCTTGGTGCGGGCTTGGACGTAGGTGCTGTAGAAATTGTCGGTTCCACCCTCGCCGCTGGAGCTTCCGCCGCTGGACGCGTGGAGGGCGTCATTGAACTCGCCCGCCACGGGCAGGGTATTGCTTGCCACGCCGGCGCCCGTGGTGTCGTGGTAGACGGACAGGCCAACCCAGTCCACCACGTCATCGCCCGGATAATACGGTTCAAATGCGGAATCGTCCTGGTCCCAAACACCGTTCCCGCTGGTGTCCAGCGATCCCACGAGAACGCCCTTGGGAGGGGTAGAGGTGGCGACTTGGAAGGGATAGTCCTTTTCTGCTGTCGGAGACCACACCATCACGGGATCCGGCAGGCTGGCCCTGAGCGCTGCAGCGACCTTGTCGAACGCAGCCCGGTAAGCCTCCGGCTCTTGTCCCCAGCTGACCCACGGCGCGTTCATTTCCGGTGCGAAGCGGACGAAAACCTTCCCCCGGAAGCCGGCCGCCGCCGTCGTGATTTGACTGGCAAAAGTGGCCGCAACGTCGTCGTTGATGTCCTTCAGGTCGATCGCGGGGCGGACCGTGAGCAGCGCGTGCGAGCCTTGGTCGGCGATTTGGGAGAAGTAGCCCTTCAGGTATTCGCGGCCGCCTTCGTCCACGGGCATGGACACGTTCTGGCCGTAGAGCGCCGCGGGCGCCCCGAGCCGCTGGGCGTAATCTGCTGCCGAATCCTTGTCCCAGTCCAACAAGGCACCAAAGAACCGCGTTCCGGGATCCTCGACGCTCGGCTGTTGAACGGAGCCCCAAGCCTGCGCGGTTGGCATCAGGAACATCACCAGAAGCATGGCAAGAACAGCCAGCGCCCGCTGACGGGCCGCTAAGGGAAAGGTAGGCATCAGGCCCCTTCTGGTGTCGTCATTCCCACGGCTGAACGTCCCCAACGCGGCGGCAGCTCGTATGCATGATGCTACCGACTTTCGTGCTGTGCCTAACGTCACGGTCCGTCATGGGAAGAGGACAACGGAAGTTGAAGTTGCAACCATGGAAAGCAGAAGTGCCCGGCCTGCTCCCGGGCCAGGCCCAGCGAAAGGTTCAAGAAATGACGATCGCCCACGAAGAAGCAGTCATTGACGCCGCAGCAGTCGACGCCATTTTTGCCGAAGCCCGTACCGCCAACAGCTTCGCCGGTGAGGTCACCGACGAGCAAGCCCGCGCCATCTACGAGCTCACCAAATTCGGCCCCACTGCCTTCAATTCCCAGCCGCTCCGCGTGACGTACGTCCGCTCGGACGAGGCCCGCGCCAAGCTCGTCGACGCCCTCTCCAACGGCAACAAGGCCAAGACCGCCTCCGCTCCGTTGGTCGCCATCCTGTCTTACGACACCGACTGGCAGGGTCAGTGGGACAAGTTCCTCCCCGCCTACGGCGCGCCCAAGGCCATGTACGACGCCGACCCCGCTTTCGCCGCTGCTACTGGCAACAACAACGCTCATTTGCAGGCCGGCTACTTCATCCTCGCCGTGCGCTCGCTCGGTTTCGCTGCCGGCCCGATGACCGGTGCCGACTTCTCCGCCATCGACGCCGAGTTCTTCCCGGCCGGCGATCAGAAGAGCTTCCTCGTGGTCAACATCGGCCAGCCGGGCCCGGACGCGTGGGGCGAAGCCAAGCCGAAGTTCGCTTACGACGACGTTGTACGCACCGTCTAAGTTCTCCGCAGCAGAAACGCCCGCACACGTCCAGTGAGCGGGCGTTTTGCGTTTGTGGCGTCCCGAAAACCCGACGCTCGCTCATATCCCTCGGGCTTACGGGTGATCCTCTCTCATATCCCTCGGGCTTGAGCCCGACGCTCTCTCGTATCCCTCGGGCTTGAGCCCGACGCTCTCGCAGGTCCGCCCGGCTCCACACCAGATTCTTGAATTTCGCTTGCCCCGACTCCATAGGTAGGTGAGAGATGGTT
>NZ_JCAXEJ010000025.1:0-55560 GCF_059759005.1 Paenarthrobacter sp. GQ52 | reverse complement strand
TAATGTTCAGGATAGAAGCCACATTGCGGGCACTGCACTCCGAATGTCAGACATGGCAAACGGAGATTATGTCACTAAGGGTTTTTCGCCTGTTCCTTCAACCCCAGTAAGCTCGTCTGCTCTTCGCAATTGGACGACGAAGCTGTTTTCGGGCGGCTACGTCGATTCCCTCCCTGATGGCCGTGCCATTAAGGTTCAGGGGATTGTCGAACTGCAGACCCGCTCGCGCAATTTCGTGTCCAGGGCAACCGTGACTACAGCTGACGAACAAACGCTCTTCATAGACCGCGTTGAAAAACAGCCCGTTGACGGTAGTCTCCTTGACCGAGGGCGACGGCCCGCGGTTGAAGGTCCTAGTCAGCCAACGAACAATCCTCAAACCAGGGATGGCCGCTCTCCAGACACGCCCCGGGCGGCAGTGCTCCGAACGGAACTTACTGTCCCGGATCTCCCCGACGCCGCATCGTTCTTCTCGGAGATAGTGGGTGTCCCGGTGAAGCACGCATCACGCCGGGTCGGGATTAGCGACAGTATATGGTTGTGCGAACCCGGTCCTAGCCGAGAACCCGGCACTCAATCAGGGGTGTTCCTGACGATCCTTGTCGCCAGCCTGAGTGAGGTTGAAGCCCGGGCGACTCACCAGGGCAGAACAACATTTGCGTGGTCACCAGACAGGCAGTCGTTGTGGCTCGTAGGTCCAGGAGAAATGCGCATCCGACTTCTTGAGACGACCTCCGCAAGCGTCGGTCGAGCTAATTCAACTGAGCCGGATTCTTTGTCTGACAAGAGAGAAGTGACCTCTGGAGTCGCTCCATATCCAACTCTATTTGAGATGGACGTTTAGAGTGCAGGATCGGACATCGTCCGTCACCCCAAGATAACCGAGTGACAGGCTGAACGAGCGGACGTAGTCGGGTCCGCTCGTTCAGCCACCAGCCCAGCTGCGCATCGCTTGGATAAAGATTGTCTAGTGCGAGACTTTGCCGCTGTGCGCTCGCTAACGGAGTACAACCTTGCGCCGGCACCCTAGTTCCCTTAGATCTGATGGAGAGAGGATGGTTGTGCAGGACAGAGCCAACCTTGACGACCGGCAGCAGCAACTGTACTACGCCTTGGATGAGCGAAGTCCGGCTCTCGCCGGGACATATAGTGCGGCCATCCGAATGCTCGGGACCCCGGCGGTGGCAGGCGAGGAACGTGCTCGTGTTTTCGCTTATCGGAAATGCGATGCGAGAAGTCATGAACGCCCTGCCCTCAGTCATCGGCGAGACCACAGGCCGCCTGAAGGGTAAGTCCGCGTCAGCCCTCGCCCGCGAGCTTTCTGATGCTCTGGCGCTGTCGTCTGACCTCGACCTTCGGCAGGACCTAGACTACATCCCCGTGCCTAGAGCAGTAGCGATTGCTATTGATCAGGTAGTACAAACGGTGGTTCTGGAGACCAAGAAGGTCCGCGACGATGCCGCCGCTCTGCTCGCTGAGGGTAGCAGCAGCGATCATCCAGCGGTCGGGCAATGGATTGAGGCCCGTGAGTTCTTCGTTCGGTGGACCCATCTGGAGCGTCCGCCCAGGGACAACGGTGATGTGCCAACCGACGTTGAGATTCTGCGGAATATCCGTGTTGTCGAAGACCTGGTTGCCGTTAGGACTGCCGGCTTCTTCGACACTCGTCGGCTACTCGACGAGTTGTTGGCTGAGATCAATCGCGCGGACAAGCCTCCGACTTCCGAACAAGTTCAGTGTGCCTTGCGCCAGATCCCAACTCTCCAGCTTCGTCGGGTCTTCTTCGAGGGAAACAACAGCCCACTTTGGCTACAACCATTGGCTGCGGCAGGTGTCTTCAGCACTCCGCCCGAACCTACCCCGGGGGACGACGGCTACACTCGTGAGCCGTATTGGCCCGAAATCGAATTCTTGACTCGTATGGCCGGCCTCGTACCAGACCAAGTGGTTGGCGTTTTTCTTGGTCTTCGGAGCGCTAGCAATTCGTGGGTGCGCCGAGCGGTGTTCGATATTGGGGCCAGGATCCCTGCAGAGCATGCCGCACGTCTGGTGCCAACGATATTGGAGTGGGGCGTGGATGGGCTCGGTTGGAGGACTGACCCACGTTCACAAGGCGCTTTGACCAAAAACCTGCTTGACAACGGGGAAACCAAAGCAGGACTAAAACTTGCCAACCTACTCTTCCGCCCTCGGGCCGATGGCCAGCAGGGCAAAGTTGAGGTTGCGTTCGAGGACTACTGGTACGCCGAGGAACTGCCTAAGGTCGCCCAATCGCTGGGTGAAATCGGACTCCGCACGATTACGCCCTGGCTTGAAGACTACCTATGGATGATTGAAAGCGTCACTGAGGATTTTGATGTGAGCTACCTGAGACGAGCCGTCATTGGCCGTAAGGATCTCTCGCTACCGAGCGTTGAGCATGCCCTCATTGACACTGTTCGTGATCTGGCGACAGCAAGCATCCGAAGGGCTCCCGATTGGACCATCTCGATGCTTACACGAACATCAATTCTGCTACTTCGTCGGATTGTTCTGTTCGCCACCGCGGAGGCTCTCCTGCTTTTACACGCGGAGCGTGGGGACACCGTGGCCATCATCTCTGCAGCTAAGGACCTCATCTCTGACCCTCTGTCAAGCGAGGAACCATGTTGGCTTGAATTGGCTCACTTGATCAAGGCCGTCGCCGACATCGCACCGGATGAACTCGCGGAGTTGGCTCTACTTATCGGAGCCGTTCCGCGTGTCTCATCAACCGCGGTGGGGAGATATTCACGTAGCGAGGATGGTGTGCAGACGTCTCCGGATGAGCAGTCGTCAGAATTCCGGGAGAGATGGCAGCAGCGGCTTCTGGCTGCGATCGGGGCACCGTCTCTTCCGCCCGACCTGCAGCAGCGGTTGTCAGAGTTGGATGCGGAACACGGTGTCATCGAGTCGCCGCTGGCTCCTGACCTGAGCTCTGGATCGTGGCGTGGGCCAACGAGCCCGAGCTCCCAAACTGAGTTGTCCGCGATGGACTCCCGGGAGCTGGTTGCACACCTTGAATCCTGGCGGATAGGCGACGATTGGCGAGGACCAACGCACGAAGGCCAAGGACGCGAACTCACTACTCTTGTATCCACCAACCCGTTTGCCCTTGCTGGCATATCAGATCTGGTCGACAGGCTACGACCGACATATCTTAGGGCAGTACTGACCGGGTGGGAAGCCGCGATCAAGGCGGGTATCCAGCCTGAATGGAGTCAGCTCCTGGACGTCACGCATGCTGTACTCG
Source organism: Paenarthrobacter sp. GQ52 (assembly GCF_059759005.1). NCBI lineage: Bacteria > Bacillati > Actinomycetota > Actinomycetes > Micrococcales > Micrococcaceae > Paenarthrobacter > Paenarthrobacter sp. GQ52. Next base: position 52,289 of record NZ_JCAXEJ010000025.1, on the reverse strand, counting down.
ATCGTGCCAAACCTTCAGTGTTCCCTCCGGAAGGCCATGACTTTGATGACGATCGGGACTATGGACATGCAAAACATGCGGCGATAGGCCTCTTGGAGGAAGTGACTAAGAAGCGAAACAACGTCTTCCTCCCCAACTTGGTCATGGAGCAAGTGGCTGCAGTGCTGATCGGCGCCATAGAGGACGATGGAGCCTGGCGTGAGTATGCCAGCCGTCATTCCAGTAGCCCGATGGATCCCTTTGCAATATCGCGGACCTCCCGGTGGCCGGTCTCAGTCAGGGGTCTCATCAACCTCCTAAGCCACGGGGCTGATTCTTCATGGTTCCAAGGTGCCCTTGTTGCACTTGAGCGCGAACTTGGGCGCCGAGATCCGCACGGAGCAATCCACGCAGTTGTCGGTGAAAACCTGATGAAACTGTATGACTGCGCTCCCGATTGGCTGACGGCCAATCTTGCAAGCTTGTTTGGCGGCGACGAGGGAATTTCCAAGGGGCAGCAGGTGGCTCTCACGACGGCGCTAGCTGTATATCATCCCCACAAGGCTACGTTTGAGCTGCTCCGTAAGCCGCTGTCTGCTGCGCTCCACCTAGAAGAACCGATCGCGGTTGGGTGGAAACGGTCGGAACCCCTTGAACTGATGGGTCAGTGGATTGTCGAGTCGTTCATTTGGGGTGACATCGACATAAACGACACCTTGCTACGCGATTTCTTCGAGTTGGTCCCGCCGGCAACCAGAGGGGCGGCCGTCGCCAATATCGCATGGCAGTTTGTGGCGATGAAGTCGGTTGACGTGCGCATTGCGCAACGATTGGGCGAACTTTGGGACGAGCGTGTCGCGCACGTGCGCGCAAATCCGGAGGAAAGGGCTGAACTCGGCGACTTCTATTGGTTCGTAAGGTGTGGAGAGTACCCAGTGGAATGGTGGTTGCCACGCCTAGTCGAAGCAGCTGAACTTCATGGCCGTCTCAACAGTCATGGGATGATCGGCGAAATTTTGGCCCAAGCCGCGCCGGCGAATCCCCGTGCCTCGCTCGACGCACTCAGACTTCTACTGCCGGAGGGGGTTGATGCTGAGGCAAGGAGCTACGACCTCACGGAGCATGCGGCCCCTGCCGTAATAGCAGCGGGTGTCGCGTCAGACGATGAGCGACTCAGAAATGATTCGCGGCATCTGATGCATGTGTTGGGCGCCCGTGGATACCTGGATCTTGAGCAACGAGTGCTGGCAATCGTTGAAACCCCAGGAAACCCCTAAGAGAAAGTAGTGGGACAACTCCACGCCCACACTCGCTAAACTCGGCACGCCGGCTGTTTACATAATCCGAGGTGGCCGTGGTTTATTCGCGAAGCTCGCTCGGATGAGGCATCGGAGTGGATCTGGCTTGAAACAGCAGTCAACACGCAGTTAACGTACTATCTCGCGATGAAAGGCGGGAGAGTCGGCACTACAGGGCTGACTTGCTTGTCGCGTTGTTGGCCAACCAGCGCACCTGGCCGTCGGTTCAGTGCGCCGGCGTTTCTGCCGGACCTAGCCACTCCACGAAATCGCAGTTTTCGACTTGGCCTGAGTCAGATCGCAGAACATCAAAAATCATAGTGGCAGTTCTGGACGTGGATACCTCCGCATAGTGGGAGTTGTGATCGTGGTTGGAGACGTATATGTCATTCCGCAAGTAGGGCACATCCGACTTATGGACCAAGCCGTCTATTTCGATGTCCGCTGAGAGTTCACAACGGACTAATTCATCCCCACCGTCAAAAATGTCATTTCTCTGTGTGGTCATCGTGTCGAACTGAAGGTCGACGCTCGAAAGCATGGGATTCTCGAATGTCCTTGGAAGGTCAAGCGTGTCGAGCTGCTCACCGTCCCCAACCTGTATTTCGTGCCACAACAGTTCTTCAGCGGTAGCTGTCAGCGCCAATTCGAGCATGCGATTCTGCTCATCATGAAGCTCTTCAAGCTGGGCTGGTTGTTCCCTAGACATAGGAACGTTTTCGCCTTCCGGTTCCTCTGCTTCGCCGGCCGGCAGTTTCAGGCCGGCCGACTCTAGGAACATTGCGACATCTAGTTTAGCCGTCAATTCGAGCTTGACGCCGTCGTTGATCGCCGATGCTTCCTCTAGCAGGTGCTTGGATAAGACGTCATCGGTGCCAAAGTCCCTCGAATTATTGGAGACAAAGTACATATGCGTGTTGGCAGCGCTCGCTTCAACGACTTCCAAGATCGAGTGCCAGATGAGAGCGTCTCGATATCCACTACCGTCAGATTTGAAAGGCTGTGTAAAGCTGACGGCTCGCTCAAAGAGTGATTCCTGAGCAATCTTAGGTAGGGGTAAAATCCGGCCACCGGAAGCCGATATCTTGTTGATCATCCTAATGAGGTATCCATTCGCATCAGTCTCAATAGAGACTTTTTGCTCAGCCAGCGCCTTTTCCAACGCGGCCTTACTGCCTGCAGTTCTCAACTTTTTGGATGCTGCCGCGAGTGAACGCACGGTCTCGGCGGCTGCCGCCTTCACTTGACGCTCGGCTTCACGGAGGACAACAAGTGGAACGGCAAGATCAATAGAACCACGGCGCGAGGCCTTCAATGTGGTTGTCCAGGCGATTGTGCCAAGCTCCGCACTTTGGTCATGGAGAGTCGTCGTGTCGACAACAACACAGACCTTAGCCGGTTGTTCAGTTTGTTCTGTCAATCTGTGCCCCCGCGTACTCGTATAGCTATAAATGTCTTCGGTCATTCTTCCATGGGTCGAGCCGCGTTCAGTTGATTAGTCCGAGTCAGACTACCCGCCGCCAAGATTCGAAGTCTGAACACGTGGGAAGCCTGTTCTATCAGCAAGAGGTCCCGTGAGCCCCGGCTAACCTGGCGTTATGAAAGTCGTGAGCCTACCGTTCGGAAAATTCCTTTCGGGTCTGCTGGTTGATGGGGTCGCGGATACGCCCTACGCAGCAAGCACTTTGCGCATGGAAGAATCAAGCGGCGCCGTTGTTGAGATTCCGTTCATCCAGGATGACTCGACGGGGCAATTCAAGGCTGTGCAGCAGTGGTTCTCGACGCGAACAGCCCCGGAAAACTTACTACTTAAAACTGATGAGGGCGACGTGTCGCTGTTTGATGTTCAATGGTCTAGCCACTCTATGAGAAGTGGTCACAGAGTGTCGCTGGGTAAGCTTGTGCCCACAGAAGTTGTGCTGGCGCGACGCGAGGCGGATCTTTCATCTCCGCTGCTGGTTTCAGAGATGCGAAGCCACATCGATGGGTTGAAAGAGTGGAGCGGATTTACTGCAATCAACCACTCCGGCCGCGCCATTGACAACAAGCTCGTTACCAACGTTGAGAGTGCCCACTCCGTTGAATGGGCTCAAGGCGGCGCGACCATGACACTTCGGACCGATTGGCGCACGGCAGACTTCGAGACGCCTGACGGCCCGAGCTTAGGTATCTTCGAATGGGTAGTGCTGACAGTAGGTTCGCGGAACCAGCACGGTTCTTCGACCATTTGGTTGAACAACGGAAGATTGTGCATCTCCTTGTCCTCGTCTTCGGTGGGGCCATCCAGTTCCGAAAGCACCTTGTCAAGGATGAGACCTTCACTGATCGCTTTCTCAACGGCGCGGGGCTGCACCACCCGTTCGTGGAACTGATCAGTCGCCGGACGGTACACGAGTACGTCGAGCAGAGGCCCACGACCAGTGATTTGCAACGGCCCCTCGTCGCACTCCGACAACTCGGCCCGGTTGGGCTCGTTCGATGGGCCCAGGAATACGAGAAATGGAAGCGCTTTATCTTGCCCGCGGTCGGGGTACTCGGGCGGCGCGGAGTGTTCGTCGAGGATATGGTCGTCTCCCTATCGATGTCTCTGGAAGCGGGCGGTCAGCTTATAGGCGTGCGTGAGGGTGAAAATGCCACGTACACCAGAAATGAAAAGCCTACGACGGCAACCTACGTGTATCGGTGTCTGCATCTGCTCGATGTCGATTGGGGCAACCGGATTAATAGTATCGGCGGTCTCGCACGGGCGGCCGCTAACTCTTACAACTCAATCAAGCATTTCGATAGAGGCGAGTTTCCTAATAACGACGAGACGTATCTCGTCAGCGTGGTGCTTCGGCAGGTAGTCCGACTGATGCTGCTTGAGATCCTTGACCCCTCAGGTGGTCTGCTCAAAAACTTCCGCCAAGAGGAGAGCCTTTGGCGGATCCACGAAAGTTTCAAGAATGCCGGGCTTCGCATTCTCGACGACGGCAAATGGGAAGTTGCGCTGAGGCCTGAGCCGCGCCCTCTCCCGGACGGCCTGACGTTTTGAATCGCACATCCCGAATATGACAACTGGGTATGGCCGAACTGGCGGAAGGTACCGGATTCCGCACGGCGTTGGGAGGAGTCGCCTTTAAGTTGTTACACCAGGAACCACGGCGCTCCGGCTCAACCACCTGTCGTAGCTCGGCTGCCACGTGCCATAGGACTTGGCGGAATATCGATGGCCCTTCTTCACTTTCTTTATGTGCTCAACGAATTCAGCAACGTCTCGGCGTGAGAATCCTTGAGTAATGGCCCAGGCCGCGAGTTTGTTCTCATCCAACTCATGGCCGTGTCGCTGGAGCTCAAGGAGGGTGGAGACCCCATTTGGATCATAAGAATGTTCGGGAGTACAAAGTTGAGCGGTCAGTTCTCCACGCAAACTAACGAATGCAGCTTCAACCACAGGATCAAGGTCATTGGCCGTGCTGATTGCTCTCTTTTGGTTGGTGATCAGATCGATAGCCCCAACGTAGTCAAGCCACACATTGGGAAAGCGGTCTGCCTCCCCGTAGGTAAGCACGCACATAGCCGAGACACGGTCGGCGTATCGGTCGGTGAGTTTGAGAAGTAAATCCCTAGTGGGGAAGAGGGCAAGGAGTGGCCGGTTGCTTCCGCCGGCTCCTATGCCGGAATCTCTTGTGTGGACTTTCGAGACAGACCGAAGCCAAGGACTCCTTGGGATGTCGTTAAGCGCACTTGCCAGGTCGCAAGCTAAGACACCACGTTGACCATTTGGTTGGTTGCGTAGCCACTCGAGACCCGCCGCAACGACCGTTTCAATGCGGCGTCCATTTTGAATTTCAATGTAGTAGATAGGGGCAAAATCTGGTTTGGTCAGTATCATGGCTTTCCTTAGAGTCGAGGGGATGCTTCGGGAATTAGTCTGTCACCGGGGCATGACAATTTAGCCGCAGCCTGAATGATGCGCGATTTCTAGGGCGCCAACCCTGGGCGTGGACCTGAATCCGATCCCGACAATCCTGCTGACCCAATAACCTGGATTCACATCGGGCCTCTAGTTAGAACTACTTGCCCGGTCGGCTCGTGCAGCGACGTTCGACCCGAGCGGGGCTCCCATAACCGGTCTCGCAGGACACCGCGTCGGCACTTGACCGGGCAGTTGGTCACGGAAATTTGCCTGATCGGTGTCAGACGATACGGACAATCGAAACTCCAGCATCTCGGAGATCTTGGTAGATTTCCCCAAGTGGCGCCGGTCTGCCTCGTTCGTCGCATTGGGTGAAGACTAGGCGCTCGGCCGCTCGGGAAACACCGACGAAAAAGGTCATGGTGGACTCGACGGTATTTCGTGCGTGCGCCCACCACTGGTCTCTGTCGAGACCGATGAAGAAAACCGTGTGGTATTCCAAGCCTTTGCTCCGGTGGACTGTCAACAGCGGAACCGCGTCCTCGTCGAAGAAAGCGTCTGAGACGGAGCTCCAAGAATCAACCCGCTGAAGTACCTGGGCGAGACGGATCTTGAAGGCCGCTACGGTCACCTCAATATCTTCAGGCCTGTCGCCGAAGAGCCTCTTATGCCCGGCCGATTCCACCCCGATAAAATTCGTCAGTCGGTCTACCAGAGACACTGCAATCTGGTCGCTCAAATCGATTCCCGAACCATCACTCAGGGGGGTTGCAGCGAACCACGCCCGTAGGTCGCGAAGGTAGTTCGTGAGATCGTCGTCGGCCTGGGAGCTTACCTCTCTGTCGCCTTGCCCAGAGTACAGCCGCGCCAACGTAGCGGTGACTTGTCGCCAGATTTCGGGCTGGCCACCCTTGTTGGCACCAAGTGCGATGATGCCGACCAAGAAGCGTACGAGGTCGTCGGTGAGTAGGTCCTGCAACCTGATGTCGCCGACCTGTGCATCGTCGTTGCGGAGCCGCAGGCCGACGGCCGTCAATGCCCTGCTCAGTTCAGGTTCCAACTTGGAAACTTGCTGCCTGGCTATCAGAGCGTAGTCGGCGGGACTTTTCCCCGAAATCTCAATATCCGTCGCTATCCAGGCCGCGATGGCGTCAGCTTCGCGTCTGGCGGTCGCAAAAGACCAGACCTCGACCGGGGTCTCGCCAACCAGCGGGGCAACGCGCGACTGCTGCTGGGGCGAATTCGGGTCGAGCCGGACGGCGAAGCGGTGCTGGAGGTCAATGAGCTGTTGGGAGGATCTGAAGTTTGAGGTCAACGTGAAATTTTCTGCTCCGAAGTCCTCCTCGAACTGAGCGAAAGCGTCACTGAGCGCCCCCGCCCAACCCATGATCCGCTGCTTTCGGTCGCCGACTGCGGTTACCGTAGTTCGGTCATGGGCGAAGACCGCCTTGAGAAAGGAATACTGCGCGTAGGTTGTGTCTTGAAACTCGTCGACGAAGACGAACGGGTAGGTGGAACGCAAGGCTCGTTGGAGCTGAGGACTCGACCGAATAATTAGGTCGGCGAGCCGGTTCAGCATGACGAAGTCGACCACGGGAACTTCGCGAGTCAGGTAGTTGCGCCGCCACCATTGTTGGATGGCGTATTCGCTGGCAGAAGTTGGGGCTGGGTGCTGGGACGGCGCTGCCGGAAGGTCTGAGGCACCCAAGACATTCGAGAGGAAGGTGTCAGCGGATAGTGAGTAGATGGCTGCGGCTTGGTCCGTCTCAAAATCTCCAGCGATGTCAGCTAGGAATCCTTCGATCTGTTGCTTGGTTGAGAAGCCGATCTGGTAGTCGGCGTTCAGCGCCCATTCGTTTGGCAGTAGTCCGAGGAACCGGTCGACGATCGACTTGGTGAAGGCGTCGAACGTCATCGAGATGAACCGATGGGCGTGTTCTGGAAGCCGCGCTTGCACACGGTCTCTGAGGTTAGCCGCAGCTGCGCGCTTGAACGAGATGGCAAGGATCCGTTGGGGTGGGCGGCAGATACCCGTCTCTAGCAAATACCCTGCACGTTGCGCGAGGAACTCCGACTTCCCAGCGCCTGGACCGGCCGTCACTGAAGCTGCTCCAGCCTTTAGGGCGGCCCACGCAGCTGGCTCGAGGTCCTCGATGCCATGGGGGCGCCAATCCTCAGGGGTCATCATGCCGGTGTGACCGCCTTCTGGATGCGGTCCAGGAGCCGTCCGAGTCGCGCGGGCGGCGTCGAGAGAGCCTCGTTGGTCACAAACGACAACGCTCGGAGGTGTGTGCCGGGCTTGGAGTTGGACATGAACAAGTAGCGGTACCATCTAAGGTCATCCATGTCAGGTTCGCTGTTCCAGACCGCTAGATCTGCTCTGACGTCGGGATCACCCAGGACAGCGTCGCGCGGGTCACCCTTGCTGCTGGGACCGGTCTTCCCCTCTTCGAGGTGACCCGTGTACGCGTCCTTAAAGTGTTTAAGTAGGAGCATGTCGAGGTCGAGCGGTGTTGAAAAGTAGATGTCCCACTTCTCAAGGTGCTCGAGCCACGCCTCGAGCTGGTCGGTGCTGAGATCGTTGATGTCCTCCACGGAGGTAAAGCCCTCGATGCCTGTGCTGCCGTCAAACGGTGACATATCCATCGCGACCAGGCGGCTGCATGCGTCGCGAATGCGGCCTTCACCACCGCCACTCCGACCGTGGTCCAGGTCCAGCAGTGTCGCATACGGGATACCGAGCTGATGGAGGAGCCGCCAAAAGTGGTTAGTGTGACGTCCCCCGAGTGGAACGATAGCGACGAAGGACTGGTCGATGTGCACACCACGCGCAGCGGCGAGCTTGGGAATGACTATTTCCTCGGAGGCACCCTCGCCGAGCACGACAAAGCGAGCGAAGTAGAGCTCTGGGTGCGCCCTCACGGCCTCGCGAAGATATTTCCCGGCCTCGGTGCCCTCATCAGGAAGAATGATCCGGCTGACCACAGTTGACTTGGTGGTCTCGTCAGTGCGGAAGTGTCTGACCTGCTCAGGCGGGATTCGAGACATCACACTTGCCGAGTGGCTTGAGATCAAAGCCTGGGCCCGGCCCGTGCCCGTAACGTCCACGAGCTGCCGGACGACCCTTGAGAGGAAGTACGGCGCCAGGTTGTTCTCCGGCTCTTCGATGGCCAACAGCGTCAGGGTCGGCAGTGCGGCCGCTGTTATGTCGAACTTGTCATCGTGCTTGCCGGAAGCGATCTCTGTTTCAAGGTCGAGGGTGGCCGCGGTCAATGCGATGTGGAGGAGCGACTGCTGGCCGTCGCTGAGCTCTCGCGCCGGACGCGTCCTTCCGGTGGACGTCGGCTCGAAGTGCATTTCGGCATTGGTGACGAGAACTGTCATGTCTCTGCTTAGAGGCTCAAAGATGGGGTCCCGCTCCACGGCGAGATGGTGGAGCTCCTTCCAGCGGGTAGCGATCGCTTCAGTCACAGACGCGACAACAGCCTCGGACTTGAAGTTGGCGGACAGCTCGTCGGCCGCTTGTGTTATATGGGAGCGAAACGTGTCGGACCAGACGCTCGCCCGCCACAGGCGTCCGCGAAGGAATGCGTTGACGTGGCGGGCGCCGTCTCGAGTGGCTGGCACGTAGACAGCTTGAATGCGGTTTCGATCGGAAGCACGCAGGTCGACGCACTTGTCGCCGAAGTCGTCGTCGAAGGTGTACACGACGCGCCGTTGGTCTTCGATGAGTCCGTTGGCCGATCCGTCTGCCGTCCACGTGGCGTCCAGGACGATTCTCAGCTTGAGGTTGCCTTCAGAGTCGGCGGCCATCTGCGCGAAGAACTCCGGAACGGTGGCCGCGCCACCAGCGTCCGTGTCTGAGTCGAGTTCGGGGAACGCGAAGACCGCGTCCACGCGGAGGGTTCTGGCTGCCGGCGCTTCGGACTCGTCGTCAGGGACGTGGAAATCTTCAACACGGACCTGCCGCTGGTCGGCGACGACGCTAAAGAGCCTGAGCAGCGCGTTAATCGCCGCTGTCTTGCCCGTACCGTTAACCCCGAGCAAAGCAGTCAGTTGCTGGTCGAACATGATGGTGTGAGGGACAGGTCCAAAGCACTGGAAATTAGTCAATGTGACGCGTTCGAGGTACATCTGTGTTTACTCTCTGTTCTGCCCTAGCCTGTCGTTCCATAACCTTACGGGAACCTAGCCACCCCAGACCTGGGCCATCGTTCCGTGTCGGCAGAGTTGAGGCCCGCGAGAAATTCAGCCACGCGATTGACCCATCAGCTGCACTATTAGCTAAGCCTTGCTGGGGTCGCTGGCTATACGTCGTGGTCCGCCGCTTTGACGATTGGTGTCTTGCGCCTTGATCGTGAACTCGGGGTCGGCATATTGCCATTGATGGTGAGGACAACAACGAGGCTAGGCGCCTCGGGGTTGTCGAGTCCGTGTAGCTTCGGCTCGAGCGTGAACAGGTAGTTTTCGGGGGTGCCGGGCGGGAGGTCCTTCACGCTCATGTCCAAGATCGTCAGGATGGATAGGCGTGCGCCATCGGCGGAAGCGTACTGTGTCGCCTGACCGATATACTTTGGGGCGCTTTCCCGCGTGACAGGAACCTTCCGTTCGACCTTCAGCTCCGCGGTGATGCCGTCGTGACGCACGTCAAGGAAACCAAGAGCGAGTGGCGTGCCGCGCTCGACTCGTCCGCCGAGTTCCGGGTCTACGACGAGTCGGTCGTGGAGGTCGTTGTGGAATTCGCGCTCCTTCACATACACGCCGCGGCGGTACTTCTTCTCCCAAGCCATTGATAAACCAGCACGGCAGATCGCGGTCATGAGTCGGCAGAACGCTTGGAGCTGATCGTTGTCGTAGCCAGCCTTGGCGAAACGGTCGTACATGGCGAGCAGGCGTTCATCGAACACTGGAAAGTCTGTGGCACGGTCCCTGGTCGCGTCGTACGGCCGCACTCGCAGTTCCCTGTGCCCGGCAACGTCCAGGACCTGGCTTCGCGGTTCTTTGTCGTGCTTCCCTCGCCAGGTCAGACGCAAAAGCAGTGGGGGTGCCGGTCTTCCAGGGGCGACCGCGAACTTCAGCACGAGAGATCCTGACTGCTCGTACGTCTCGCCGTCGCCGGCGTGTTCGACCCTCCTCCACTCGAAGACCGGCTTGATGATTTCGTCCTCAGTCAAGTGGCTGATGAACTCGGCATCGAGACGGTCAGCCCAGGTGGGCCACGCGCCTGTCTGAACCCGCAGGGATAGGTCATAGACCCGCCCGCCGCGGAGGACTTCTGGGCCAGTGACAAGTTTCCCGTCGAGGGAGGCGAGAGCGACCACGACCGGTGTTTCATCGTTTTCCGATGTGAGGGAGGGTATCGATCCGTCCGGTTCGGGTCCGAGCTCTGAGGGCCACTGTCGTGGTTTAATTCCCACGACCATCGGGACGGGCAGGGGCAACTGGGCCAAGGCGCCTAGGGTAGCGGCAGTCGCAGCCCCCGCGGATCCGGACGCAACAGCGTTGAGTTGATCGCGCAGCGGACTGCCGAGTGGGTCATCGTCGCCGAAACGCGTCTGGAGGTCTCCCACGATCAGCTGTACGCGACGGTCCGCTGCCTCCTTATGCGCAGTGCGGTCAGCGGTCCGTGCGTCGAAGGTGGCCGCTTCTGCCCGCAGCAAGTGCGCACCAACCTCGCATGCCGAAGCAAACGCCCGTAAGTAGCCAGCGGTCGGGGTGGCACGGACGGACGCCCCTGCAAGCTCGGCTCCAGCCGCCGACAATTCAGCCGCCCGGGCCTCAAGCGCCGAGGCGGGATCGGTTCCGTCGATCAACCCACCGGTCACCAGCGCACGCTTTACCCTAGCGTTCGCACTCACCGAGGCAGCGAGTCTTGTGGCCACGTCTTCGCCGTGCTGGTCCCGGACTGCGGCCGCGGCTGCGGTTGCAGCATCGGCGGCCTTGCCGCAGTCATTGCCGGCCGCAGCTTCGGCGTCGACGTCGACAGCAGATGCGAGTGCGGACAGGAGGGCGCGATGGTCGGCATAGGCCTGCTGGTCTGGGGTTCCTTTAAGGAGAGCGAGGAGAATCGCCCGCGCGTCACCGATACGACCTGCACGCCACGCGACTTCGACGAACTCAGCCGCTGCCAACGGCCTGTCGGGGCCCTGTCCTACAGCGGCTTCGGTCAGCTGCGCAAGCGGAAGCTCGACCAAGCCGGCGCCGCACGACAGCAGGTCGCACAGTTCGTCGTCGTCGTGCACATTAAATCGGTCGTTGATCGCAGGATCCGCTGCTTGCCGAAGGCGCAGCTTCGCCATCGCAGCCGACACCGTGACCTTGCGCGTCCAGTCGGCAGAGCGGCCGAGTACCGTGGCCAAGTCATATCTGACCAGCGGCTCGACAAAGTTCAGGACTTGCTCCTCGGCCCACTCGGTTAGCCGGTCGTTCGACAGACGGCGGGCGAGTGCCTTGACAGCGCGGGCGGACTCCTTAGCCACGTCCTTGTGCTCAAGGACATCGACGCCGGCTAGTACGTTCAACGTGGTTTGCAGCAGGGTCATGGTCTGATCCGGCGTCCATGAGAGGCGCATCGCTGCACGGGTGACTGCGGCGGCGACCACGACGAGTTTGTCGCCGGTCAGCGCAGGCAAGAGGTCGGCCAAGCTAGACGGTAGCGCATGAGCGCGGCCGATTTCGGACCAAGCGTCGATAGCTTCGGCCCGCAGAAGCGGCTCTGAGCAAAGGGTGTAGGTGTATAGGGTCGGAAGCACGGCCTGGATTACGCCGAGCTCGTTGCCGTACCTGGAGCAAATACGGCCCAGGAACTTCAGTGAGTGCCAAGCGAAGTCCATGTCCTTGGCGGAGTTCCGCTCGTCGTCGATGAGTTCAATTATTGCAGCGCATACGGCCAATGGGTCAGCCTGGGCTGTCCGTTCGACGGCCTCCAGGGTGCGATACATAGCGGAACTGAACGCGGTCCGCCGGTTCATCGGCTCAAGACTCTGAATCATCGGGCTTGAGTCCGCGACGATCTCCAGCGAGGATACCTGCGGCTTCTTCGATTCCTCGAGTATGCCGAGGAAACCGCCCAGAAGTGCAGGGAGGCGCTCCAGGGTGAACTTGGGCTCGTCAGTCGCGATCTCTTTGATGAGTTCGGCAGCATCGGCACGGGCGACGTCACCCCACGCTCCCGCGAGACACTTCAGAGCAAGTCCGAGAATGGTATCGATCAGCTCGGCCCTTCGGGCGGTGTCCGGCCGTGGATCACCTGGGTCACGCCACCGCGGCTCCGCAAACGTCAGGTCGACCGCAAGTTCGAGGACCCGTACGTACCGTTGACCCGAGACTCCACGTGTCCGCTCAGCGGCTTCGTTGATCTTGTTGACTACGTTGCCCACACCCAACACAACGCACACCGCGAGAGCGCGCTCCACAAATGGTCGCGCGGGGTCGTCTTCAAGTAAATCCTCGCGATCCGCGGCCTGATGGCGCACCAGGATGGGCAGGAGTTGTTCAACCAAGTGTGGGTGCGTTGGCGCGAGAGCACGAATGGCGCCCGCGGCCGCTGCAGCCCCGTAGTGCACGGCCTCGTCTCCAGCTGGGGGCGTCGACAGCAGGATTAGAGTCCGTGGAGGGCGGGGGATTGGGAACATGGCCTTAGCAACCGCGACCAGGCGCTCCGGAACCAGATTGGCGATCGCCAGCAGCGCCACCGGGTCCTTGGCTAGACTATCCGGCCGATGATGGACACGCGAGACCCTACCAGCGAGTTCAATAGCCGTCCGGCAGACCGCATCGTCGATTTCGTCTAGGACCAGGTGGTCTGATAGATCGGCAATGCAACGTCCCGCAGGCACAGACGCGCGACGCCGAAACTCGGCCACTGCGGCCGCTGCGACCTTTGGCCCGAATTCGGGCCGACGAAGTGCGACCCGCCGTAGGGGCTCTAATAAGTTTCCGCCGATACCAGGGCCGGCGATCAGGGTGGTGGCCGCAGACACTATGTCGAGCGTGAACAACTCTGGCACCCCGTCAGCCAGGGCGTTCAACCGCGCCAAAGCAGCCTTCTGAGCATCGAAGTCAGGCTCCGCTAACGGGTCGGGGTCGACAAGGCCGATGTCGGCTATTGCGGCGGCCATGACCTCGTCACTGCCGACTGACAGCGCCCGGCGGGAGTCCTCCCGCTCGGACCAGGAAGCATGCGCGGCATCCTCACGCTTTGTCGACGCAGCCTGCTCTGCTGCCGCTGCAGAGTCCTCATCCGCTACCGCGGTCGCTAGGTTCGGGAACTCACCGGTTGAACGGCGCTGGTCGCAACCCACACAGTGCTCCCGGAAGAAGGTGGTCGCTACCGCGAGCAGGTCCATGGACCCCATCGATCCAATGGCAACCGGACACTTTGCCTTACGCATGTTGATGGGGAGTCCGGTGATTTCTTCGAGCATCCCCCGACCCAAGAACTGCTCGAATGTTAGATTCAGGCAATGGCGCCGGGCGAGCTCGATCGTCTGGAGGTTCAGTTCTCCCTGACGGATGGACTTATCGATGCGGTCGGACACCCCTGAATTGTCTCAGTTGCCGCGGACACGACCTAACCGATAGACGCTGCTCAACTCAGCGGCCATGTTGGATCCCCCGTCAATCCGCTACAACAGAGTTCATGATGCCAAGACATCGCATATCGAACCGGGGGGTTTGAGGGCCCGACGCAGCCTCGCGTTGTAGGTACGGCCGGTCATTTTCGGGTCACCGTCTAAGAGAACGGCTGTTGAAGTACTGCGGGCTGCAAACGCCACCACGGACAGATGGCCGTCGCAGATGGCGGTCCTGCGGGCCACGTCCCGGGCGGTGATGGCATAATCCTCCGGGAGCGTCTGCAAGTGGTTGGTACCGCTGATATCGATGTGGCCCATAGCCGCTAGGGTGGAAATTATGGGGCTCCAGAGGATTAGCGAGCGCCACATTAAGAACTGAGTGGGGCAGCCCAGGTCGACGCGATGCGAGATCCGTCTGTGGTGCCAGGACACGCCTTCTTGGTGCGACCGGGGGGCTGAGTGGCCTCCGAGCTCAGATGGTCCCGGTAGGCAAGCGAAAATCGTCTGCTGGTGCAGGGAATTGGGGTGGGTGGGCGGTTCCGACCGGCTGCTCGTGACATAGATTCTCACCAGAAACACGTATTACGTGCTCATCCGGGTGGAAAGCGGACTCAACCATCATGGCAGGTTCTACAGTTGCCAATGAGGAGCGCCTCCCTGGGCTTCGATCTGAGGCGGATGGGCAATCCAAAGGGGATTTAATGGCAAGCTGCTGGGCCATCCCCAGCCCTTCGAGCCGGTGTTTGACTCCATACATCGGACCATATTGGTCCGAAGGGTAGGGTCGCCCATGTAGGCTTGGCGAATGAGCTTTGACGAACGCGAGACGCGGATGCGTCTCATTGATCCATTGCTAGCTGCGGCGAGCTGGACCAGCGAGCAGATCGAGGAAGAATACGTCTACCGTCCTGGGAAACTTCGGCTTCTCGGCGAGCAGACTGTGCGTGACGAGGCGCAGTACGTGGACTACATACTTCGTGCGGAGCCGCGGGGAGCGATTCTGGCAGTGGTCGAGGCCAAGGATGAGACGCACGCGCCCGGAGCCGGCATGCAGCAGGCCCTCGCGTACGCCGCTGACATTTCCGCAACTTTCGCTTTCGCGACCAACGGGCACGAAGTCGTGGAACAGGACATGCGGACTGGTGCGGTTCGTCGTTTGTCGGCGTTCCCGACGCCGGACGAACTTGTACAGCGCTGGCGGTCAGACGACTCGTGGCGGGGCGAGACAGTTGTTGGACGCGGCGGCCAAATTGTCAGGAACCCACTGTTGCAACCAGCGTTCCACCTTCCAGGTGCGCCGTCGATGCGCTATTACCAGGAGCGCGCAGTTTTCGCTTCCATTGAGGAGATGCTCAATGGTCGGCATCGGGCGTTGCTTTCGCTCGCGACTGGGACTGGCAAGACGTTTATAGCCTTCAATATCGTCCACAAGCTCTTAGCGAGTGGCTACCTCAAACGTGTCCTTTTCATCGCTGACCGTGTGAGTCTCCGGGACCAGGCCTACAACGAATTTGGGGCAATTGGCGAGCGTCGCGGCGTGGTTGCGGGCGGTAGCGTTCCGTTGCAGCGGGACGTCCACTTCGCAATCTATCAGTCCCTCTACGCGCAGACGCCGGATGGTCGACGCGTGTATGAGCAGTACCCCAGCGATTACTTTGACCTCGTCGTCGTTGATGAGTGTCACCGAAGCGGGTATGGAGACTGGGGTTCGATCCTCGACCACTTCGACGAAGCGTTCCACCTCGGCATGACGGCGACGCCGAAGCAGGACGACTCGATCGATACCTATGCCTTCTTCGGTTCGGAGAACCTGGATGCCGGTGGCCAGCCGCGTCCTGTATACGAGTATTCGCTAGGGCGTGGGATTGATGACGGGTATCTGGCTACCTACAAGGTGCTTCAGGTCAAGACCAACGTCGACGATGGCATCGTGATCCATGATGAGGTCGAGCGCGGCGCTGAGCTCATCGTTCCGGAGGGGACGTCGGCGCGCGATATCTATGCGATGGCAGAGTTCGAGCGCGAACTGGTGGTTCCGGATCGAACCCGCGTCATGTGCGAGCACCTGGCTGGTGTTTTGCGTTCGTACGGTGCGCTTGAGAAGACTATGGTCTTCTGCGTCACGATGGAACACGCTGAACTTGTCAGGAGCGAAATGCAACGATTGCTTGGATCGGAGACGGGCAAGAACCTGTACGCTGCGCGTATCGTCAGCGAGGAACGCGATGCGCAGGCAACTCTCGAACAATTTCAGCTGGCTTCTTCGAGTGAGCCCGTTGTTGTCACCACCGTCGACTTGTTGTCGACCGGTGTGAACGCCCCATCAGTTCGCAATATCGTGTTCATGAAGCCGATTGGGTCTGTTACAGGGTTCAAGCAGATCATCGGACGCGGCAGTCGGATTGATCAGCTCACAGGCAAGACCTTCTTCCGCATAATCGACTACACGAACGCTACGCGGCTTTTTGACCAGTGGGACCTTCCCAGTCAGCCCGTCGTGCAGGGACCGATCGAGGGTACGCAGGCAATTGCGGGCTATGTGCAGGATCAAGAATCAGCGGAATCGCTAGGCGGCGCCTCGTACTCCGTCCGGCTGCAGGGACGGCTCCTAGCAGAAGGGCGATGCCCTGATGATGGTCGCTTCGAGGTTCAAGACCTGCCGGGTGGGGTAGTCGACCTCTTCATCGCGGCAACGGGATACTCTCGTCGTCATCTGCGTGTGGACACGACGTTGGAAGAGACGAAGGATCTTGTTGTTGCGCTACGTCGTCCATCCGAGGGGGCGCGACGGTTGCGGATCTCGGGGGTTGACGTCACCATCTCCGACGAAGTTGAAGTCGACCTTGGCGACGGCCACGTTTTGCGGACAGCTGAGTACCTTACTCGCGCGAACGGAGTGATCCACGAACGTGCTCGGTCGATGGGCGATCTCAGGGATGCTTGGCAGAGCAGAGACACCCGAGTCGCAACAGAAGAGTACTTCGCAATGCGCCAGGTGACGCCCGAGCTCCTGTCGCTTGTGCTGGGACGAACTGACGTTGATGCTTTCGACTTGTTTGCCGCTGTTGCTTTTGACGCCCCTATGACTAGCCGTGAGGTACGGGCAGCGGCTGCGCACGCGATTTTGGAGGACAAGTACCCGATGCTTCCCACCGGTTTCCTCGAGGCCGTTCTGGATAAATTTCGGATCGGTGGAATTTCGGAGATCGCCAGTAGCGAACTGTTCGGACTTACTCCCTTTACTTCGACCTGGGGCGGTGTGCTTGGAGTAACGTCCAAGCTCGGGGGGCCAGCGAATGTGGCTGCGTTCCTCCGCGATCTCCAGGTTGCTCTCTTCTATACAGAAAATGACGAATGACTATCCAAGAACTACAAGCCAAGATAAAATCCGCTTCCGACAAGATGCGGGCAGATGACAACACAAAGAACGCACTGAAGTACCTCGAACAGCTTACCTGGCTGTTGTTCCTAAAGGTCTTTGATTCATTGGAAGAAACCAAGGAGATGGTAGCCGTCATCGATGGTGCGGACTATAGGCCGCTCATCGCCACAAAATATCGATGGAAGACTTGGACTCGCAGTAGCGAGTTGACCGGCGACAACCTTATCGACTTTGTCGGTGATGAACTGTTGCCATATCTGCGGGAGCTTAAAGGAAGCACGCGAGCCGAGCGAATTGCGGCAATTTTTGGCGAGATAAGGACTGTTATGAAGTCCGGTTACTCCCTTAAGGAGGTCATCACGATCGTAGACTCGATTGACTTCCACGCCCTCGACAACCACCACGCTATGAGTGTTATTTACGAGTCGTTGCTGGCGCAGACCGCGGACGCGGGATGGTCTGGTGAGTTCTATACACCGCGTCCGGTCGTGGAATCGATGGTACGGATAATTGATCCGCAGCTCGGTGAGCGTGTCTATGACCCATGCTGTGGATCAGCCGGATTCCTGGTGGGCTCCGCTGAACACCTGGCTACCACGGCCAGCACGCTGGAGGACAAGGAGATTTTCGATTCGGCGACCTTCTTTGGACAAGAATCGGGGGAGATCGCAGCGCTAGTTGGCACGATGAACTTGATTCTCCACGGCGTCGAGGATCCTCAGATTGTCCGCCGCAACACTCTTGAGCAGGACGCACGCAACGTAATCCCGAGCGAACAATACGACGTCATCCTGACGAACCCGCCATTTGGCGGGACTGAGAATCCTCAGGTTCAGCAGAACTTCCCGAGCCGTTCAGCAGCGACGGAGTTGCTGTTCCTACAGCATTGCATGGCAAAACTGCGGGACGGCGGTAGAGCCGCGATCGTGCTGCCAGACGGCATCCTTTACCGAACGGAGACGGCGTTCTCGACGGTTCGCAGGAGGCTCTTGAATGAATTCAACGTCACGGCGATCGTTCGCCTCCCCACAGGTGTCTTCCCGACCGCAGCGGATACCCGTACGAACCTGATCTTCTTCTCGAAGGGCGGGCGAACCGAGTCGATTCGTTTCTACCAGGTGCCCAATCCTCCTGGAAAACGTTCTTACAGTAAGACGAATCCGTTGACGCGCCTCGTGCTGGCCGGTGCCGAACGATGGCTGATCGAGGGCATCGAGGATGAATACTCGTGGTCGGTGGACTACAAATCCATAGTTGATAGTGGTTACGACCTCGATATCCCCTGGCCCAAGGCGTCTCTCACCATCGACGCAGCATCCGCCGGCGAACGAATCGAAGACATGCAGAATCGACTTGCGACCCTCATGACTTTGACAGACGCGCTATCAGCCGCCCACGGCTCGCTCGACTCTTACCCCCTTGGTGAGAATATTCCGATCGGGGAATGGGCTGTTGAATCGGGCGTACGCGCTGGTACACGCGTCCCGGACAATCTCGTTGGCGTGTCAAACGAAGGCGGGCTTGCTCCCTTCAAAGGAAAGCCCGCCAAGGACACCAGCCGTTATCGCGAGCTTCGGCCTGGAGACTTTGTGTACAACCCCATGCGCGTTAACGTCGGATCGATTGCCCTCTGCCGTCGCGAGGAGGAATCAGGATGGGTTAGCCCCGATTATGTCGTCTTCCGTCTTGCGGAAGGTGCGCCATTCGATGAGGAGTTCCTCCTCATGTACCTTAAAAGTGAACACGGCAGGGCCGAGATTGTCAGGGAAAGCCGCGGCGCCGTGCGACGGCGACTCTATTTCGAAGGCGTGCGAAAGATAAATGTACCGGTGCCCGTCGGCAAGGAGCAGTGGACGGCGCTCATCGCGTCGTTTGCTGCGGTTAGACGACACCTGCGAGAGTTACCCGACATTGCTTTCGGGACACTGGCGGCGTTTGAAGGGGCGGCGTTCCGTCCGCGGGAGAGCGAAGCCCTTTAGGGTATCCGCTGAATTCGTTCAAGAATGCCGGGCAGAGCCGGAAGGCAGCTGAAGGGGCTGGGCCGTCTTGCCCTTGGCGAGACTGACAGGGCGGTGGCCGTCCGATATGTGTTGAAGCTGCTGGCGCAGGTCGACCACTATGTCGCCATCGTCACTCTGATCGTAGATAGATCGGTGGAATAAGACCCCGGACCATCTTAATAGCATGACACGGCGTAAGAGCGCTTGACCGCCACAGCGATCGTATCCAGCCTGATCTGACAGCAAAAGGAGCCTCGGATATCTGAGGCTCCTTTTGTGAGTTTCTAGTAGATATCGTCTGGTGCTATGCCGAGTGATTCCATCACTCGACGCAACGCCGCGAGGCCAAAGCTGGCCGCTTGGATCTCGGTTGCCATCAGCTGCCGCCTATAAGCACAGACGTCTGCAATCCCATCCAGGTTCTGCGGATAATAACTCAAAAGTGCTGCGCGTTCGGAATCCGAAAGAATATCGAAGGCATCTCGATGGAACTCCCATAAAGAGTCCGCCATCAGTAACTCTGTATTATAGCGACGCTCGTCTGGAGATAAAGTATCCGTCATTTCCTAGATTATGGGCAACAATCCTTTGCTTTACAAGGTTGAAGTCACCAGTCGAAGGCCTTGAAATCTGGAGTCACGCCGCGTTCGAAGTCATCCGAATGGATTTTGGCCGCCTCATAGGTGCCAAACTCATAGCGAACCGCCCAGCCGTCGACATGTGGGGCGAACGGGTCATTCTTTCCATGCTGGTGAGGATTCCGGATTTGACCGTCGCTCTGAATAAAGGCTATATCCCCATTGCTCATATAAATAGTCTTAGCGACATCAATCGCGTCTTCTCGCTTCAATTTGCACCCGCCCCATGATCGCGTCCTGCCAGCCAGGACAGCTGCAAGTCAAAGTAGCCGTCTTCCTCGGCCGCGGTCAATAGACATACCGGTTAGTTCTCCCTGAAGTCGTGTCCACGCCGCCCGCCCCGGGTCTGCAAGATGCCCATGCTCGCGATATTCAGCGTCGCGTGTCATGCTAAGGCCCATAAAGTCGTGACGTCATGCAATGCCCCGCGCTTCCTACGAGACCTACCGTCAACGTCACCTGCAGCTGCGCCAGCTTTTGGAATGAGCGCCAGGGTCTCTTTGTCCTAATTGACCCCACGGAGCAGTGGGTACTTCACGAGTACTTCCTCTGCGCCGGCCAACCCGTCCGGGCACGAGTCAAAGCATCTGCAGAACGCAAGGGCAAAGTGGTCACTCTCCGTAGCTTGGGCAGCCGCCGATTGACGTCGATGGCTACGTCGTCACGGTCATGCAGATAGTGGATCTGTTCAACCGTGACGAATCGGCTTCATAGTTGCGACACGATTGATGCCGGTTGGTGGCGGCTCCTAGGTGGACTCTATGATCGGACTAGATGTCGGTCGAGCGGTATAAAGCATAAGCGTTTTATAGCAAAACAATGAATTCCACTATTGTCAAATTAGGGACTGCTGAATTATAATTGAAGCAATAGATTCATAGCGAGGAATGAAGCTATTTTAG
Organism: Paenarthrobacter sp. GQ52; assembly: GCF_059759005.1. Classification (NCBI taxonomy): domain Bacteria; kingdom Bacillati; phylum Actinomycetota; class Actinomycetes; order Micrococcales; family Micrococcaceae; genus Paenarthrobacter; species Paenarthrobacter sp. GQ52. The sequence goes on along the minus strand of NZ_JCAXEJ010000025.1, from coordinate 31,616 downwards.
TAAGGATCCAGTCTTTGAGGGAAGGCTGGAGATCAATAAATCAAATGGGGGTTTCGCTATGAACACACTACTTATAGGTTATGACCTGAATAAGGTTGGCCAGAACTATGATGAGCTAATCAAGGCTCTCAAAGAATATAAAACACGGTGGCATCATCTAGACAGCACCTGGCTGATTCGCACGGAGGAATCGGCGAAAGAAGTCCGAGATAAACTTATGGAGCTTATTGATACTAATGATGAGCTCCTCGTTATTAATGTTACCGGCGATGCTGCAGCCTGGAAGGGGTTCTCAGAGGGTGGAAGTAGTTGGCTTAAGAAGAATCTCCAAAAGTGATCTTATGGTGAGTCAAAAACAACTATCACCCCTGAAAGGCAACGTGATGACGAAGGGTCTAGTCTTATGACACTGGAAGCACAGCTACGCGGCTGGACCGGTCCATCAAGTGCCACGGAGAAGGATAAGCAGGAACGAACGGAGCGGATGATTCGCGAGGCCATTAACGCGCACGAGCCGTTCCAGGACATGTCTCGCGAAATTTACGCCAAGGGATCGTATGCGAACAACACTAACGTACGTTCTGACAGTGACGTTGACGTCGCCGTGGAGTGTAAGGAGGTCGTTTACTGGAACGAGCACGAGCCGGGCGCGCATCCATCTGGCAGCTCTCCATATACAGGGGAGTGGTCGCCTGAAAAGCTTCGTTCGGAACTCGTGACAGCCCTCAGGGCTAAGTTCGGTGATGCTGTAGATACGAGCGGGTCGACCGCTATTCAGATTCATTCCAGCTCTGCGAGAGTGGAAGCGGACGTCGTGCCATGCTTTAACTACCACTACTACTTCTCAGCTACCAGCTTCAGGCAGGGTGCGAAGGTCTTCAAAACTGACGGCACCTCTCTGGTCAACTACTCCGCACTGCAGCTCACGAACGGTCGGGCGAAGAACAATCGCACTAATCAGGCGTTTAAGAAGGCCGTACGAATCTTAAAGCGTTTGGAGAATGCGATGGTCGAGGCGGACTATCACCGTGAAGTACCCTCGTTCTTTGTCGAATGTTTAGCGTACAACTGCCCTGTCGTAATTTTCGAACGTGCGTCATGGACTGCTGTTGTAAAAGGTGCTCTTGCTCACATCTATGACTCATCGGAAGGAGATGAACCAACAGAGGAAAGCGAGCGTTGGCTTGAGGTAAATGAAGCAAAGTTCTTGTTTGGCGGCGCTCAGAAGTGGACGCGTAAAGATGCACGGGATTTCGCGTTTGCCGGTTGGAACTATTTAGGCTTGGGGGATGCGTAGATGGGTCGTCCAACTGCCTTAGCTCGAACAATCACGCTTATCATCTCTGGTATCTACTCTGTTGTGCTCTTCAACGTTGGGTTTCAGCTTCCTGGCTGGTGGCGCTTCGTTGTTTCATTTTTGCCCACGCTCGCAGTCCTTGGACTTGTTGTGTGGGATCTCTGGGTCTGGCGCTGGCCCGGGGTGCAGAAGCTCGTACGGCGCCCGGATCTTAATGGCCTGTGGCGCGCGACACTTACGCCACACCCAGATTCGATGATTCCAGATGGCGGGAATCGAGGTCCGATCGCAGCGTTTGTAGAGATCAAGCAATCGTTCTGGGCCCTCCACGTCCGCCTCTATACGGATCAAAGTTCAAGTAAGAGTACAGCTTCCACTTGGCTTCCGACCTATGAGAGTTCAGTGGATAATCCTACGTTCACATATGACAACACGCCAAAAGTGTCCGAGTCTCCCCGGAGTCTACGCAGTGCCGGTACCTGTAATCTGATGCCGATGTCGCTCAAGCCTGACGAGGTCGAGGGAACTTACTTCACTGATCGCTTCACTAAGGGCGACATGGTTCTTAAGCTCGTTGACCGTACAACTGGCTATCCATCTTTTGCGGCAGCAACGAAGTACGCAGATGAGAAAGAGGTTCAGGCATGAGCCGGGAACTTGACGTGTCTCGCGCCCCTCGCGGCGAATTGGTCGCGGCCGCCTTGGTCGAAGCAGTCGCTGCCAATGATGACCGTGTCGAGCGTCATTATCTGGAAGTAAAGAGCGATCTAGACTTGTCCAGGAAGACCGATGTCGCGAAGATCGCTAAATACATCCTCGGATCGGCGAACCGGATTCCTGGGATCGCGGCTACGGCGTTCGAGGGCTGCGGGGTCATGGTGATAGGTGTCGCTCCTGGCAGTATCCGCGGAGTGCCGCCAATTGAAATTCTTGAGATTGACAAGATTGTCAGCCGCTACATAGGCGCCGCTGGTCCACGTTGGGATCTCGTTCGTGTTCCTGTGAGCGATTCGACGAACGAGGTACTCGTCATTGTCGTGGATCCTCCAGTCGAAGGACAAGATCCGTTCCTTTGCAGGAAGGACGGTGAGGGGCTAGCGGATGGCGCGATCTATATTCGGGCCGACGGTGCCACGCGAGAGGCAAAGGCGGATGAGGTCGAACTGTTGCTGCAACGTGGTAAGCACCAGGTCGCGCCTGAGGTTGCGTTTGAGGTTGCTATAGATGGGGTTGCGCATCCTGTCGACGTGAATAAGGAAATGACCATCGATGCCGAGATCGCTCGTGTGAAGCAGCGACTTTTCGACGCGCTCCCGCAACCCGATCCTGAGCCCGATCCAGAGCCCGACACGGGTGGGGCCACCACTACACACAGTCTGGGGAGCCATCTTGGCACGTCCCGGATCGTATCTTCTGCCTTCTCGGACATGATGAAGCCGCACACAAGTACGTTGGCTGGTATGGCCGCGGAGCTGGCAAAAGTGCAGTTGCCTGTGATCCCATCGATGATCAGCACTGAGCCTGAGAAGCGCACCGAGGACCAGTACCGAGACTCGATCGCCAAGTGGGAGGCGCGCTTTGGCGAGAAGTGGCCGTCGGCAGTAGATGCCCTTGCGGGTCGTCTCCTAGAGGGGGTTACCTTTCGCATCAAGAATGCGACAAAGACGTTTTTCCATGACGTAGAGGTAAAAATCCACCTTGAGGGTGCTGTGCGAGGAATTGACCGCGTTAACGACGAGCGGATCAACCGTTCCGATCTTGACCTGCCAAGTGCTCCTCGTATCTGGGGGCCGGTGTCGCGTTCAATGTTTGATACAGGACCCCACCTCCCAGGAGCATATTTACCGACGAACTTCACGGCGTCGACGTATCGCTCCCCGCTGGATTGGCGCAATTCAGGATCGATCGATCTTCGTCTAGACGTAGGCGAATTGCGGCCGCGTGAAGAGTATGTTTTCGACGACCAAGAAGTCGTTCTGGTCCTTCCATCCGGCTATGAGGAGACCATCAAGGGTACGTGGGAGATTACCGCGCGTGGCCATAATGAGATCTATACAGGAGTGCTCGAAGTGCAGGCGGGAAAGTCACTCGATCTAACTACCGCATTTCGAAAGTTGCTCGACATTAGCTGATAGCCCACGTTGTGCGACTAGTTCTTCAGGAGGTGTTCGTACGAAGTCCGCATCTCAACTCCCTTTTCAACCAGCCGTGATCGCACCGTATGAGCGGTCACACTCATACGCTTGCCGATTGTGGCGAGTGAGTAGCCTTGTTCGTAGAGCCTGGTAGCTTCCTCGATTTGCTGTTCGTCCAAGCCGACCCTGCGTGGCGCGATTGTTTGCCGGCGTAGATGCTTGCTTACCGTCTCCCGACTGATCCCGTACTTAACAGCAAGCTCCTTTACCCGCATGCCGGACTGGTAGTCCGCGGCTAGTGCCTTGGACTGTTCAGCTTTGAGTTGTGGGCAGCGCCGGGGGACTAGCTGATCCTTCGGTTCTCTCGGTGGTCTGGCCTGAATCTTCTCAATCAGGGCTCGAAGCTCCAGATGCTCGGTACCTTGATTCGAATAAGCTTGTAGGACGCCCACCATCAAGGTCCTGTCTTCTTCATGAATTGCATGGAGACGGCAGGACCTTGTTCGTACCCGGAGGCAGCCGCTTGCAGAACTCGTGGCTATTTGGCCGGTGCCGGGCGTAACGCCGGCAGCATGAACTCCCACATCTGTTCGATCCTTAGCAGCATGTCTTCACGTGAGGCCAGTACTTCAGAGACCATCTGAACGCCGGTGAACGACGCAACCAAGTACCGGGCGAACGCTGCAGCGTCCAACTCGGGACGTACGGCGCCATCCTCTGCAGCCTGCCGCAGCAGTTGCTCTGCCGTGCTGATCCAGTCCTGGTAGGGACCTGAGACGTCGGCGTCGAAAGCGGAGGCTTCAAACGTGAGCCGAATGCCTCCTTGGACAACCGGCTCATCCAGCAGCTGTTGGCCGAACATCCTGCAGAGTCCTATGAGCCTGTCCAAGGCGGGTGCGCCTGAGGCGACGATTTCAGACCCCGCGGCCAAGACGATGGCGTGCTGCTCCTCGATGACAGCTAAAGCCAGGTCCCGCTTTGACGTGAAGTGGAAGTAGAGCGCACCCTTCGTCACGCCTGCACGCTTGGTGATGTCGGTCAGGCTGGCATTTCCGTAGCCGATTTCCGCGAAGACCCGGGCAGCGCCTTCGATGACGGAAAGCCGGGTGTCTTTCGCACGTTGCTGCATGGGTGGTGGGTAGCCTCTCAGGTCAGGCAGGAGACGGAGGAGCGGGCCGCCGTCGAGACTCCACAACGCTACCATCGGCGGACCACGGCCTCACCGGAACATAAACCGACTGAACGGTTTGGTTTTGTTCCGAGGAAAATCTAGACTTCAAGTGGAGCCGCGCAGTTTTGGCGGATGGCTCCTTCGCGGCCGGTTTGGGGGGAGGTGCGGTGGAGTAATCCAGCGCACCTCGGCTGCGGATCGCCCTCCGTCGGACCGCAAGGGCGGCGTGATGCAGCTCACGTTCCGGCGATTTCGCTTCTCGTGGGATTGTGGTTAGTATTGACGAGTTGCTTCGGCGGGAAGAGAAATTGAACCGTTTGCGGTCAACAAAATTCCGGGGCTGTGGCGCAGCTGGTAGCGCACCTGCATGGCATGCAGGGGGTCAGGGGTTCGAGTCCCCTCAGCTCCACCATATTGACGTTATTCGAAACATCGGCAAACTCGATACCATCGAGTAGGTCCTTAACGGATACCAAAAGGGAACCGCCAAGTCTGGTGGTTCCCTTTTTCGTATCGCTGTTAGCGGTGCAGTGCGCTTGTGCGCGCCCGAGAGCCTCCGCGTGGCTTACACCGACTTTGAGGGCCTGGTGGCCGACTTGTGCGGCTATAAGGGTTGCGATGGGTTCTTTGAGCAAGGTACCTGTCACGTCGCCTTCCTCTACGAGGACTTTGACGAAGATTGCTTGGTTTAGCTGACGGCGTTCCTGGTTGCTGGCGGCGCGATACAGTGCTTCTGGGTTGGCGAGAAGGTCGAGGTAGGTTTCCAGATGCCGCGCTCCCACGTCAAGGTTGCATTCAAGGTTGCTAAGTTGTTCACGGACGCGGTCACGCTGACGTGTGATCACGGTCAATCGGGACCGGATCATGTCCTTTGGAAGTATTCCCTCGGCGGCAAGTTCCAGTAGGTTCTCTTCCTTGGAATCGCATTCCTGCAGCGTTGAGGTGAGTTGCTGGCGGAGGAGGTGGTTGGCGGCTTCCTTTTCCTTGAGGGCTTCGCGGATGCGCTGTTCGGCGAGCTGGATGAAGTCTTCCGTGAACGTCAACTTGCGGTATTCGCCGATCATGGCGTCTTCGAGACGGGCGGTGCTTATGTATCCCGATGTGCAGTCCTTGACTGTCCGGCCGACGCAGAAAAAGTAGAAGTACTCGTTACCGTGTCTTCCGATCGAGCGCTGGATGACCATGCGGTGGACGATGCCTCGTTTGTGGCAGTTGTCGCAGTAGAGGGTGCCTTTGAGGTAGTGCTCGTGGACGCGGCGCCGTTCCCCGGAATTGCCTCGGCTGTCCAGCAGTTGCTGGACTTGATGGAAGAGGTCGTCGGAGACAAGGCGCTCGTGGCGACCAGGGTGTTCGGCACCGTTGAGGCTGATGACGCCACAGTAGTAACGGTCGCGCAGTAGCCGCGAGAAGTGGGTTGGGGTAATGGCTTTCGAGGGGCGCTTGGCGCTTGGTTTGGTCGTGAGGCCGCGGTCCTCCATGGCTTCGGAAAGGTCGGCGAAGGTGTAGTTGCCGGTGGCGTAGAGCTCAAAGGCTTGGGTGATGAGAGGACCGCGTACTTCGTCTATGACCACGGTTCGTATTTCGCGGCCTTCGAAATACTCGCGGACGTTGAGATACCCGATAGGGGCGCGGCCGATGGTGCCGCCCTTTTTTGCTTTTTGTGCCATCTTGTATTTGATATCGGCGCCGTCTTCGGCGGAGCGGTACTCGTTGAAAGCAGCCAGCAGCCCGTGCATCAGTTGGCCGACGGGGCTGGCGTCGATGCTTTCGGTGGCGCTGATCAGGGTGACGCCGCGTTTCCTTAGGTCGGCCATAACAAGGGCATCGTCAGTGCGGTTGCGCGCAAAGCGGGAGAGTTTGTAGACAACGACGTAGTCGACGTCCCGATCGGCCCTGACCCGCCGGAGCATTTCCTGGAAGGCGACGCGCTTGCTCATTTCGGTGCCGCTGCGCCCGGGCTCGATGTACTCGGTGACGACGTTCAGGCCCATTTGTTCGACTTTGCGGAGGCAGGATTCGCGTTGTGCGGGGATGGAGATGCCTTCGGGGTCGTAGTCGGTGTTTACCTGGCCTTTGGAAGACACTCGGAGGTACAGGACGGCGCGGGTTCCGGCGGGAGCCTCGTCGGTGATGTTAGTAAAGCTCAAAGAATCCGAATCCGGGATGTCGACGAGGTCATTGACTGGATCGTCAGCTGCAGTGTAGGCGCTGGGGGCGAGTGAATTCATATGGAGTCTCCGATTAGGCGTCTCTGACAATAACTCTTCTTCGCCCTGAAGGGAACGGTCGAATTCAGGTGCGGCCATGGGGCTTCTTTCCACCCCCGACGTCCCTGACGGTTGTCTGTGGATAACTACGTGTTGAACACATGGACCGTGCCGTTTCTGTTTTCAATGACTTCCCAAGCTTCTTTGTAGCGCTCCCAGATACAAGATCGATCAAATTCCAGTGGGCAGTCGATTCCCTGCTCAGCTTTGAATGCGCTCAGCGCTTGGCTCCATCCCATGGAGTCAAGGAACTCGTCGATGCACGTCTCGGAGTCCGGGAACGAGGCAATGTAGAATTCTTCGAATTCGGACAATAGATTCTCGCCCTGTTCACCGCCGGCGTGTGCCCTGGCGTAGGCGGCGAAGGGTTCGCCGTGGAGGTCGATACCTTGGCCTATGTTGGTGATATGGGCGATGTCGGTATCCAAGGAGGGGCCGTGGCCGTAGAAGCCGAGGGTGTCTTCGATGAACCAGCCGGGTGCTTCCGGACTGCCGGACCGGGCGGCGGGTGAGGCCGCAAGGAAGGCGTCTAGCTGGTCCTGCATCTTGTCAGGTGCCTGGTCAGCGCGGATCCAGGCAGAGTGGCGGATATTGGCGGTGAGGTCGGCAAGTGAAGTCACGTAGATCCACGGGATGTCCTCGGAATAGCCGCCGCGTTCTGGGCTCGAGCGCCGTTCGGGTAGGTCCTTTGTTTTTTCCATCACTTCTCTCCTTCCTTGTTGGGTGTTGTTGTTTCGCCTCCTGCTGCCACTAGCGGGGCGAGTCCCTCAATTTCAACGACTCGGAACAATTCGTTGCTCAGGTTTGGCTCTTCGTCGATGGCCGCCTCGATTTTGCTGCGGCGTGCTGCGTCGGGGACAACCCAGACCGTGAGGGGAAAGACTCCTTGGCGCTGTTGTTCAATGCCTCGGTCGTGGTAGAGCTGGACGGCGCGGCACTTGCGGATGACAGCAGGTAGATGCTCGGTGTCGCGGTCGACCTCGATCATCCAATGGTCCTCAAATTCCGGTGTTTGCGTGACGACGTAGAGGTCGGGTTTGATGTGGGCAGGCTGACCGTGGCGGTTCAGATACGGGCGCCAGCAGTCCGGTTCCATTTCGGTTCTCATGATGTTGAAGGCCCCTGTCCGATCGGCCTCGATCAGCTCCAGTCGGGCATCGGTGATCGCCAGGATGTGATCGAGATGGTGGGTCGAGGGGTGGTCGTAGCGGCGGCGCTTCCCCGGGACACCTTTGAGGTCGGCGATGGCCTTCTCTCCGGTATCAGTGACACCCCAGACGAAGGCGCGGGAGCCGCCGGCAAATCCGCCGACCCGTCGCTGCATCCGCATGATGAGCTGATGCTCGTGGAGGCGGCCAAGGACCCGGCTCGTGGACCGAGCGGCCGCCAGCTGGCTTTTGTGACCGTGGAAGTAGAGGCGCTGGATCTGGATGGTCGTCAGGTAGCGGTGGGCGGCCAAGCCGAGCAGGATGCCTCGATCACGGTCACTCAGCTGGGACAGGATGTGGCGGCGCAGCTGAGGGCTGAGCCGCGGGGCCGCGGCTGGCTGTGTCCTCCCAACGGGAGGATCAGTCCCTAGCTGTGAGTTCGCATCGGGGGCGTGTTCTGGCGAAGTCATTACGTTCGTCGCAGCAGCGACCGGACGGGCGACCGGATGGTCTGCACTTCTGTTGGCGCTGGCCGGTGTGTTGGTTGTGGCGCTGGTTTCGTTCATTTGGGGTTCCTCCTTTTCCTGCCAACCGTGGATGCGGCTGGCATTGCTCTTAAGGGACTTGCAGATGGGGCGGACGTGTCTTTGGAGACTGGCGGCGGCTTGTCCGGTTCGGTGGGGCCGTAGCGTTTCCGGCTGCGTCCGCGCAGGGCGGCCGGGTCACTGATTTTGATCGGCGGTGGCAATGTCTTGGCTGAAGCCCATCCGGATGGTTGGCCTCCTGCGACCAGGTTGCAATAGACCTCGTATTTGCCTAAGGACTGGAAATCGATGGGTTCCAGGCTCGGTGCCATCGTGGCCATGGCCTTGGCATCGTCGATTTCCAGGGCGAAGGCCACCTTGCTGCGGGCGTTGTTGTCGATAGCAGAGACCATTGAGGGTGGTAGCTGCTTGCGGTATTGGTGGGCCAACTGCCAGCCCACCCCGAGGGAGCGGGACTGGGCAAGGGCGCCCGCCAGATCTCCGATTTTCAGGTAGTCCTGCACCTCATCGACTGTGATGATGACGGGCGCGCGTTGGTTGGCTGGTACTGCGGCCCGGGCAAGGATGCATTGCCAGAGCTCGGCCACCAGTAGCGATCCCAGAAGCGACGCGGACTCGGCCCCGACGATGCCCTTGTTGAGGGGTACCAGAAGGATTCTGCACTTCGTGAACAGGTCGTTGACGCTGAATCTCGGCTCGACCTGGGACAGGACGCGGCGCAGTTGCGGTCGCAGGAGGAACACTCTGAGTTTGTTTAGCAGTGGTGCGGTGGTTGACGCCTGGGCCTCCGGCTTGAGGCCGTCATACCAAGCCCAGAATCCAGCTAGGACGGGATCGCTGGCTTGGGCTGCTGTCAGTGGCCGCCGGTAGGACGGGTCGCTGAGCAGCCGGGGAATGTCGGCCAGGGTGCGCCCGCCGGCGCGCACCAGGGTGATGAGGGAGGCGTGCAGGATGTCTTGGCTGCGCGGACCTATGCCCTCGAAGATGTCCTTGATAGCCATCAAGATTCCATCGACGACTACTTCGGCGTTCCGGCCCGAACTGGCCAACGGGTTGAAGCCAACCGGGTGCTCGTCACTGGCGTCCAGGACGACGACGTCGTCCCAGCGGCTTTCCGGCACTCGGGCGAGGACGTCGTCCACGAGCTCGAGCTTCGGGTCGATGACGCATACAGAGCGTCCAGCGAACATATCGGCGATAACCGTGTTGAGCAGGGCGGTCGACTTGCCGCTTCCGGTAGGGCCGATATAGACAGCGTGTCGCAGAGCGTCGATCGGTCCGATCCCCATATGTCGGGGCTTGCCCGGCGCATTGGAGAACGCGAAGACCCTCTCAGTCGCGCTGACCACCGGCGACGCGGCCAACTGTCGGGGGTGGAGCGGACGAAGCCCGGGGAGGTCACCGTCGCCCAAGGGCGGCACCATCAGGGCCGAGGCTTCATGAACACTAAGCCGCAGCGGCCAGTGCAGCTGTGGGGATCGAGCCTGATTGAACTTTTCGCCTCGTTCCACCGCCATAGTGGCGCGGATCCCCGGACCTTCCATGGTGCCGATGGCCTGAAGCACGCCAAGGGCCAGCGCTTGCCGTTTGGCCGACGTTTCCCCGGCGACGCCAATCCGCACCACAGCCTCAATCGAATGCTGGCCTGCCTTGCTCGCCAGACTCGCCCGGACACTGGCTGTCGGCCTTCCCGTCCCGCTGGCGAGGACTCTCCACCACGGCGCGAGCGGGTCGGTGGCGTCATTGGCAAATTCCGGGCTGTGACCGGCACCGATGACCATCTGAAGGACAACCTGATCATCGCCGATGCGGGCAGCCGTCAGTGCGGCAAAAAGTGAGCGACTGATTGCTTCGGGGTCCTCGACCGCCGACGCCAGCGCAGATGGACTCCAACGCAGGCTGCCGACCCGGGTCACCGCAGTTCTGGCTGCCGGGGTGGTGAAGGAAACCCCAGGGAGGAGCTGGCGAAGGAGGTGGGCGAACCGGCGGGACTGTTCCGGGTTGGTCGCCATGAGGTGCCGAACCAGACCATGCTGTCCGCGAGCCTCCCAGACCATCGTTCCCTGCTGACGGCTCGACGCCAGATGGCGGACCATGGTGACAACTGCTTCGTACTCCAAGGGGCGGGGCCAATGAAGTTCTCGCCAGACTAAGGCCGATGCGTCCCGGCTAGTCATTGCTTGCCTCCAACCGTGCTTCCCGTTCCGCTTGGGCCTCCTGCTCGGCAGCGGCTTGCCGCATAGCCATGTCGATGAGGGTGGTGGTCAAGCGATCCAGGTTGGGTGGATCCTGTCGTATGCTCCGCACCCGGAGATGCTTTTCCGGCTTTGGGCCTCGTTTTCGTCCTTGCTTTCCCATGTGCGTCATCCTCCTTTCGTGTAGAAGAATTTGATTCCGCCTTACTGGTGCTTGTTATATTCCAGTCAATTCAATGGGTCAAGAGAGTTTGTGTATTTCACAACACCGACTTGACGCCTTGGCAATTTGCTTTTACAGGGATCAATTGATGGATTACGGCTCTGGAATTTCATGCGGTTATTTAGTGGTTCTGTTTTCTTTTCCGCTATATCTGGGGCTTTGGTCACCAGCGGCGGCGCCAGACTCGCCACCAAATGATCAGCCCGGCAATGACAGCAGTGCTTGCCAGGGCGATGACGACCCCGATCCAGACTTGTGAGATGAGTCCCATAGCCCAGTTGATTGCCAGCGCCGCGCCGAGCAGCAGGAGGCTGGCGTCGAACAGCCAGCGCAACGGGCTCCTCGGCGGTGGCTTATCCGCCATGGCTGGCACCTTCTTCGTCCGGCACGGTCTGCTGATCCAAATCAGATGACACCGGGTACCCCGAAATGCTGATCTGGCTGTCGATCTCATTGCCCCAGGCATCCCAACCTGGCTGGTAGCGACGGGCGAATAATTCCAGTCTGGGTCCGTCGCAGAGGCGTTCAATCGGTGCGTAGAATTCCTCCGGTTTGTGTGAGTGGTCCTGGACGGGGGCGAACATCCATGTCGGCTGGCTGCGGAAGTTGGGCTTCACTCGACCTCGCGTACCAATGAGCAGGTGTTCGGAGGCATTTCGGAGGTAGTTTCCTAGTCCGAATTTTGGTTTGATCCAGGTGAACGGCACCCTCGGGGTGAATCCCCAGGCTTCGAGTACGTCGTATCCGGCGCGGAGGGTTCCGTTGGTGACCCATAGGAAGCACCAAGCATCATCGGCTGCTAGATCGGACACCGGCATGGCTTTGATTCGCTCCAAGGTCATCAGTTCGTAATGACGTTGGGCGCCGAGCTGGCCTTTCTGGTCGATGTCCCAGGGTGGGTCGGCCAGGATACAGGTGTAGCGTTGGCCGACGCTCGTGGTGATGTTCATGATTGGGTCCTTTCGGTGGTGGTGATTTTCAATTTCGCGGTTCCCGGATCGGAAAAGGTTGTCCGTAACGGGCCGACGATGCAGGTGGCGGACTCGTGGTGTTCGCCTGGTGGGTCAATTGAGTGCTGGAGTCTCTCGTTCTTCATGGGTTGCCTCCTTTCGGGAGCTGTTTTGGGCGCAGCAACCTCAGGTCGTGACGTTTAGCTGGAGATTCGACGTCGTGCTGGCGGATGCTCTGGTGGTACTTAAGACCAGGCAGGTGATTTCGTAAACCGTCTGATCGCCTTGTCGCTGCAGCGACTGGACGGGCGATCAGACAGGCCGCTGCTTCGACGGAATGCCCATCTGGGACCGTTAGGTTGGCGGCGTTTCGTGTGATGTGGAATTCACAACGATGCTTGATCTAGGGCGGCTCGGTGGTGTCGATCTGTCGTCCTTCACGGTGTACTGTGAGGCCCTCGAAAACAGCCCGGGCGAGACTGCCTGATGCGGAGTCCCGCCGGATAGTGAGGCTCGTGATGTTCGGCGCGGCCAAGGAGTCTGGCGGCGAATTTCGTAGGCCGACAGCGAAGACCAAGCCATCGAACGTCGTCAGCCGCAGCAATAGCGGTGCAAGGTTTTGGTCGAACAACTCCCAGTCGGTCAGGATGATGAGCGCCACCTCGTGGTCCGGGTGCTGAGCGGCGATGGCCTCGGCGGCTTCCAGGCCGGGAGTGAGGTAGCTCGATCCGGCTGCATCCGACGGCGCTGCCAAGCCGTTCAGGATCTTGCGACGTCCATTTCGGGTGAGCGGTGTCGCGTCAACACAGCCTGAGGTCGGGGTGTCGAAATGGACGACGGCAGCGAGACAGCGCCTGCACTTGCAGTGTCTGGCGAGAGCCGTGACGGCCTGGCGTGCTTCGGCGTAGCGGTTGCTGATCGGGTCGTTCCCGGCCGGCCCGGCCAGACTTCCCGACTCTTCGGTGATGACGATGACCAGGGTTGGGCCGGAAGGGCAGCGGCCGGGGTAGCCAAGCCGAATCCTCTGATGGTGGTTGTGTCGACGTGGCTGGGGCCCGACGGCGAGGGTCGCCGACGACTGGAGTGTGCTGGTTAGTAATGGTTGGTAGATCACTGACCGGTCTCCGTCGCTGGTGTGGTGCGGCGGCGGTGACGGGAGACCGGTTCGGCGGGCTTGTCCGTATCATCCGTGGAGGTATTTACTGGTGCCGGTCGTCGCCCTGGTCCGTGGCCGACCACGCCGGGGTTGGCAGTCAGTGAATGGAATTTCAAAACCCGAATGTGGGCGGCGGCCGCTTGGGCGCGGTGCTGGTGCTCTTCCTCAATGGAAATTGCTTCCTCCGTGAAGACTGCGTGGAGGCGCAGCGGTTTGGCCCGGGCCGTCTTGCGCAGGGCCTTCTGTTCCCGCCGGTAGTTTTTGTCGGAGACGCCGATGAGATCGGCGACCTCGTCGGCGTAGGCGTAGCTGTTGATCACGGAGGCAAGAGCGGTCGCCGCGGCGAGACCACCGAAGACCATTCCTGCAAGGAGTCCTTCGATGCTGCCCCTGAGGGCACCTACGCCTAGGACGAGCAAGCAAACCACCGCTCCGGCAAGCATGGCGACGATCTTGAGTTCCTTCCCGTCGTTCGGTGCGCCACGGAAGAACCGCGAATAGCGTTTCTCGTCCTCGGTCAGTTCTTCCGGGTCTCGCCGCCGCTGCCGGGCCAGACGAAGCTCCTTCAGATCGTTTCCGACCAGGCCGGCGGTTACCGCGGCGACCCCGGTAGCGCAGGCCAGTCCCGCAGCTATCCACATCTCCTCGCCAAGGAGGATGGCAGCGCCTGCCACTCCGGCGGCGTCGCCGAGTCCGAGTACTGCCCACCCGGTCCAGTAACGGACCTTGGCATGTGGTCCACGCTGCACCCAGGGTTGGAGAGTCTTGCGGCAATGGTCAAAGTTCTCCTTTGCTGAGGAGACCAGGCTTCTGCCGTGTTCCAGCAACGACATTTCGGCCTTGGCGGCCTCTTGCAGACTTTCTGCAGCCGCCGCCTTTGGACGCTGGGAAACTTTGCCTTCGGCAGGCCACAGAGAAAGCTGCTCAGATGCGAGGGCATCGAAGCCTTGTTCCATCCAGGTACCGTCGGCGATGGTGGCCGGTGTTTGGACGGCCACGGCTTCATCGACGCGTTGTAGATTGACCATGCCGGAGGGGTGGGCCATCACGACCTCGGAATCGGCTACCCGGGGATGACTTCGCTCCCCGCGGATTGCTCGTGGGATTCTGAGTGGCATCGAGCTCATCCCACGGCCGGGGTGTAATCGGTGACATTGATGCATTTGGCAGCCCCCGCGCGTTGGCAAACGGCGTCGTAGAAGGCTTTCATTCCGTTGACGACGTCGGTAGCCACGACCGTCTGGTCGTTGGTCTTGCCGATTCCGGCCACGGTGATAGTGGCTCCGGGCAGTGCCGGTACATCGATGTCGCCGGCAAGGGTCTTGGCCTCGGCGTCTGAGATGTCGCGGTCGCCAAGGACGAGTCCGGCATTCTGAAAGCCGTCCGTCAGGATCATCAGATTCAGCGGATGGTCGCTGCCGAGTTGCCGCTGGCCCTCGGCGGCCAGCCGGTACTGGGCGATGATGTCGGTACCGCCCGGAGTGAGCGAGCCAATTTTGGTGGCGTAGGCGTCCTCGATGGCTTTCATGGTCTCCTCGACGGCTTGGTGGACGTGACGGAGCCTGGCGTTATCGGTGCTGCCAGGCATTTGCAGATCCCCGTCGAACAATCTGGCCGTGGCGGTGCTGCTGGCTGAAAACGCGACCACGGACAGGTGCCCCCCGCAGACGGCGGTCCGCCGGGCAAGGTCTTGGGTGGCGGCGGCGTAGGTTTCCGGGAGTTTCTGCATTCGATCAGTGCCGCTGACGTCGATGCTGACTACAGCTGTCGGTGATGTTGTGGGACAGGTTGCAAGGATTTTTTGGTCGGTGCCCAGGTCTCCGGGGATCATCGCTTCGGAGCAGCCCATGAGGGCGAGAATGGACGCGGGAACTACGGTAGCCAGTGCGGGAAATGCGAGTCCGTGTTTCATTTGATGTCGGTCTTTCTGGGGTGATGGAGTGCGCTGGGGAGTCGGTGCTGTTGCCCTCCCCAGCACGCGGCCAGGGAGGGCTATGTACCGGAAACAGGAGGTGCTGTGTGAAATTCGGCAGCTACCTGTTCTTCGAAGAGAGCCGACAGCCTGGCGTCGAGCGCTAGGTTCACGGCTTCGTTGAAGTAGGTGCTTAGGCGATCGAAATCGGAATCGGGGCGATGAGTGAGGGTTTCGCCGTCCTCAATCTGCTCGAGTCCTTTCAGCAATGCCGCGTCCGGTGAAACGGCGAATACCTGGATGTGGCGGACGATCTGGCCACCTGAGTGGATGGCCAGGCTATGAGCTCGGTTGCTGCTGATGTGGGCGGTGGGTTGCATGTCGGACTCCGTCTGGTGTGTGGCGGGTTGGGGTGTGGCGAGCGTAGAACGCAAGCCGTACGCCGCGCTGCACCACAGTCGGAGGCTTCGCTGGAACGGCCGGACGGATGAGCGGAAATTTTGAAACCAGGTGTCGGAGCGAACGGTCGGCAGAAAAGTAAAACCCCGCCCGGATGGCCCGGACGGGGTGTGGAGATCGGCAAGGGTGGATGTCAGCAGGCCGGCCAATGAGGCCTGGATGTGAACTCCGTTAGGAGCTGGTCTCGCTCGAGGTTGGTTGCGTTCTGAAGCATTTGGAACTGTGGATGGGGAATCGGCCCGATTGCTGGCCCATGAAACGAGCAGCCATGCCACGGCAATGCGCGGCACATTTCACTGTCGCGAGCGGTGACGCACCCACCACCCATGATTCCCGCTCGCATCGCTTGTCTGCGCAGCTCCAGGTAGAACTCGTATTGATCCATGCAAGGCAGTTGCTGGGCAGCATCGGCTAGCCAAGTAATCCCATCGCTGAGCAGCCAAAGATACAGATAGTCGTCAAGCCAGCAGATCTTGCCAAGATATTCGATGCGTAGGCACCGTCCGATATGTTGGCGTCCGTCGCACTCAATGCCTCTGCACTGGGACTGATCCACGAGGGACCAAATGGCGGATTCGAGGATCCTTCCAAAGAGGTCCTTGGCTGTCTGTTCAATTTCTTTCATGATCGTCCTCCTTTGCAGGTAGACCGATCTCCGCACTTAGTTGTGACAGGATCCGCGGAAAATGCAATACCTACCGTTGCGCCCACCCCTGTACCGGACGTGGTAATTTCCGCAACAGCAGCATTGGAGTTCCGCCACTAGGATGAGCCCATGGAATGGGACCAACGCGAACTTCAGGCAGAGATCCTGGAACAGTTCGCGGACAGAGCCGGCAAGTTCACCGTGACTTCCTGCCCGATCCTTGCCACCCTGGCCCGTGAACATATCCGCCCTGACGTCGACGAACCGCTCCTGAAGAGCGTCGTCACCGCTTCCGTCACCTTGGCCCTAGATATCCCACCCGACGGACCTGCGCTCGACATCACACAACGGGCAGCCCTGGCCGGTGCCTTGGGCTTCTTCTTCCTGGACGGCGGTCCAAACCAAGGACACGTCACCGAAATTCAACAGGCCCACCAGGGCAAACTCGTAACTACTCATTCCCAGATTTGCCGGTACTCCTGGGCCAAATGGCAAGAGAACCGCGTTCTGAAGCCCAAACGCGCTGGTTCAGCTCCCAACGAAAAGGGAGGCAGACAGCGCAAGGAATCCTACTCAGCCGCGCTCGCGGCGGTCATTGCCCATGCATTTTCCCAACCTGGTCGGCTTCGGACGATTCTTCTTGAAGGACCCGGAACTGAACCGGCGCTCTCAGAGGAACTCCGTGAGCTGTTGGCCGTTTCGGCGGCGTACGCACGGGATCTCCGCGTCGCCTCGGATCTCCACGTCCTGCGCGAACTTGAATCCGAGCTCAGAGGGTTGGTCACCGGACCCGGCCACCCATGGCCTCGGGTTCTGGTAGGCGAGGCGGGAACTGGGAAGAGCACGGTGATGTGGTCCCTGCATCGCTACTTGGACGCTGAAGACAGCATGTTTTCCGTTTTATTGCCTGCCGCGTGGCTGATTCGTTACCTGGACAGTCGCTCTCCAGAGTCCATGGCGGCTCTGTTGAAGGAAGCCGAGGCATCGGGGCGGAGTGTCGTTCTGCTGGTTGATACCGCTGATCTGATGCTCCACGACGAAGCTTCCCGACTGGTACTACTTCGCCTGATGGACGCGCTGTTCTTGGCGGACATCGTCGGAGTCTATGCCATCCGACCACAGGAAGCAGCACTTCTACGTCATGACCAGATCCGCGAACATGAGTTGAAGCCCTATACCGAGCGGGAGCTCGGACTTGCTGTTGAGGCATTGGTCGCCCACTACTGTCCCGGCGCCCCTAGCGCCGATGTCTCCATGCGCATCAAAAGCGCCCATGCCCGTGGCCTTCCGGTCGCGGACGTCTGTAGCAGTCCCCTGATGCTTTGGCTCCTGTTCGACCTTTCGTCACCAGTCCAGCCAGAACTCGAAGATGTCGACGTCACAGGCTTGCTGACCGCCTACTGGGAACGGCGAATCGTGCGCGATGCGCGCACCGAGGCCGAGAGTTTGCTTCGAACCAACACCAACACCGATCTCAGTACCCTGGCTGGACATGCTGCCATCGGGCTCCTCGCATCCGGGCTTCCTGAACTACCAGGAACGCCGCAACAAAAGATGACCAGCGCGGCGGCCGGCGGGTCCTCGGGCGTGAGCGAAGGCCTTGACATCCTCATCGAGCGAGGTGTGCTGGTAGCGGTGGGGAACTCACGGGCATTCTTCCATCAGGTAATGTTCGAATTTGCCGCCGCCAAAGGGCTACTGGCAACGATCAAGCCTGCTGTCATTGAATCCCTCACCGCGCGTACCGTTGGGCATGACGGTGACCTGTTCGTGGGCTCGGTACTCGAGCAGACTCTGATCCTCGCTGGCCAGAACCCGGTCTTTGAGGACGCGGCCAGGGCCGCGGTAACGACCTTGGCCGCGCACGACCACGAGGGCATTCAGGCGATTGGTCTCGTTGCGTGGGCGCACCACCGCAGCTTCTTGGAAGAGCCGGAAGATATGCTGCGTCGGGTCGGGGACGCGGCGTTGGAACGATCAGCCTGGATTCTTCCGTCGGTCGCTGGGAAGAGTGCCGGTCAAATCATTAGTCAACTTTTGCTTCTGTGGCAGGCCGCCAGAACGGCTCACACCCGGGTGATCCTGCTTGACGCGTTTTCCCGGGTCGCCCTTCGTGCACCAGGAGTTGTAGTGCACGCCCTCGGTTCCCTGAAAATAGCGGAGCTTATCCGGAACGAACCTGGCTCCAAGCCGCTAAGAGAAAGCCTTCTCAGACTCCTAAAGGCAGTTTCGGATAACGCGCCCTCGCTGGTACGGTCACTGGTTCTCACCATGATTGCCGCCGCCGACAGCAATGCCCCGATTGAGCTTGACTTCCTGGCAGAGCAGTGGCCGGACATTGGAGATGATCTTCTTCTCAGCGAAGTTATGAGGACCCTGGGCCCGCCGAAACCTTCTGACCACACCGCCGCAGTCAAGCTCGGGCGGATTGCCTCGGCAGAGTGGCAGCGGTCAGCCACCTGGGAAGATTCACCAGCTTGGTCGAATTTTCTCGCGAACGTCACCAGTACCCGCGCGGAAACAATCCAAGATGTCGTCAACTTGTGCGGTCTCGGGACTTTCGCGGCCACACTCACCGACGAGGCGCGTACCCGGACCACCATCGAGGCGCTTCTCAACGCAACTAATCCGCGCGTGCGCGAGATAGTCGGCGGAATCGTGCTCCGCCAGATCCTTGACTCTGACTCGCTTCTTTCAAAAGTGTTCGAGACCACCGTCAGAGAATCTCTGGCGACCATTGGCTACTCTGCCCAGAAAAATATGGTCACCCAGAGACAGGCGTTACTCCTCGAACTGCTGTCGGGTTCCCAACTCCCGGACGGACTCCTCAACCGAGTCCTGCCAGCTCACCTTGGGTTCAGGGACTGGACGGCAGATGACCGGCTCTTACGGATCGCCCCCAGTGCCGCTGACCACGGCATGCCGTCAGCTCGCCGACTCCTCGAACAGATCAGCCACGACCCACAGAAATTGAATTCGGCACAAATTGCCGCGCT
The DNA here is from genome assembly GCF_059759005.1 of Paenarthrobacter sp. GQ52. NCBI lineage: Bacteria > Bacillati > Actinomycetota > Actinomycetes > Micrococcales > Micrococcaceae > Paenarthrobacter > Paenarthrobacter sp. GQ52. Next base: position 12,516 of record NZ_JCAXEJ010000025.1, on the reverse strand, counting down.
ATTCTCCACACAGGCCATGCACATGCCTGCCAGCGAAGAGGTTTTTGACCATGTCCTCGAGATCGCTCAGCAAACGCACAGAATAGCGGATCTCAATAAGCTCATCATTTCGACCGACCGCCATGGCACGCGCCTGGCCAGGCACGCCACGAAGCTGCTGGACTTCTCTCGTACGCTTCTTCAAGGGGGCACGACGAGCGCACACAAAGGCGCGACATTACTTTCTTCCCTGATGGCCAAGGTTGAAGGAACGCTCCCATGGCCCGACCTGCGAGCTGCCCTCGAGTCGGTCACGGACGCGAAGATCCACGCAGCGCTCATCAAGAATCTGTGGCAGCAAACCCCTTCAGATGAAGTGGCTGCCTACCTTGGCTACCTTCACCAGTTCATCCTCGTTCGGCAGGATGACGAAATTCCCATCATCAAGAATCCGGACCGGGACGTTGACCTAGCCGTTGCCGTCGCGTCGGCGGAGGCTTCCCTGCGGATTCTCTGCACCCGCGCCGAAGTCACGAGCGAGCTCTGGTCGATGATTAAGACACTGGGCCTTTACGAAGTCGGACAACCTGGGATCCATGTCACAGGCATGACATTCGTTGTCGTCTGCCACTACCTTCAGCACTTGGGCCAGAAGGCTCCGCATCAATCAGGTCAGTACCTAGTCGATTACTTAGAGGCAGTCGCGAGCGGAGAGTTCTTCGGGATGACGCCAGTCCTTTGGAGACGCGAACTGCGCAACGCGGTCCAAGTATCGGTGGATTGTGCCAGTGGCTTGATGTCGACCCTAGTCGAAATGTGCGTCAGGCTTGACCTCGAGATCGCGGAGGTCATTACGGCTGTCATTGCCGAACGCAACTATAGGGATGCGCGAAACTCCCTCCGGGCGCTCGGCCAGGCAGATATCGACCCAGAATTCCGTACTTTTGTCCTCGAATTGATCCGTCAACATGACCGCAGCACAGGAACGCGTGCCTATCCGGAAATCCTCAGGATCCACTGAGGCCCCGACCATCGACTCCCGAGGTAGCCCGTCACTCACAGCAACTTCGGTTCTATTACCCCTTCTGAGATGACCCCAGGGCTGTGGCTTTGACGATAAACGGTGGCGCGTTCGGAGGGCTATTTGACGCATCGTAGATCCCAGAGGGAGCCGGTATACCCACGCTAGATCGCCGCCCACAATCATCGACACTTCTATGACCTGTCCCGCAACCAAGCCGCTCCCCGGGTGATGACTATCAGGCGTTCTGACTTACCGAGGTCCGGTTTGCTCTGGTTCTTGTGTCCATACAAATGCGATGCCGGTGCGGGGGAAGGCCCAGCCGTCGAAGGTGAGGGTGACGGATTTGCCGGGTACGGAGATCGGGGTGCGTTGGATGCGGGCGTGTTTTGTGCTGGCGATGAGGTCTAGGACGCTGAGGTGGGTGATGGTGGTGTTGCTGTAGTCCAGGGTGATGGTGAGTCCTTTGGTGGGTTGGTCGATGTCGAAGTGGAGGAGGTGGCCGTTTGTGGGGGTGATGGTTTTGTAGGTGTAGGAGATTCGTACTGGTTTTCCTTCTGTGATCCGGTCGTGGCCGAGGTTGACGGTGTAGGTTTGTCCGGTTTTGCGTTCGGTGCGGCGGATGGGTCGTTCGGTGCCGTCGATGGTGAATTGGACGAGTTCGAAGGCGTCTTTTTTGGCGGCGTTGAATCCGGGGCGAGGGACCATGTACCAGGTTGCGGTTGAGGGTATGTCGCTGATGAGTTCGCGGAATTCGTCGTGGTTGTTGACGCAGGCGAAGCGTTGGAGTTCGTGGCTGGGGGTGACGGTGTAGTCCCATTTCACGGTGACGATGAACCGGGGAGTTTCGCCGGTTTTTTCGTTGGCGGGGGTCAGGTGGATGGTGATGTTGACGTCGTGCCAGCGTTCCGGGGCGCGGATGGCTTGGTCGCGGATGTCGGTGTAGATGTCTTCGGCGAAGGCGCGGTCGCCGAGTCTGAGGGCGAGGACGTTGCCGGCGATGCTGTCGAGCAGTTCGGGGGTGGCGACGCGTTGGAGGTCCTCGCTGTTGACGGCGAAGCCGCGGACGACGGCGTCGCGGAAGCTGGGGGCGGATTCGGTGAGGAGGCGTTGTATGCGTTGGTTTTCTCGGGTTTCTTTGTCTTGGCCGTCGAAGTAGTCCCAGGCGATGCCGAAGAGCCCGGCGGCGAAGACTGTTCCGCCGATTTCTGACAGGGGCAGGAACCCGGTCCAGGCGAGGGCGGGCAGGTCTTGGCTGTGGGCGGCGAGGACTTGGAGTGCGATGCCGAGGCCTGCTGAAGTGAGGGCCACGATGGTGACTTTGAGGCGGTAGATGCGGTGCAGGGGATCCTCGGGCATGGGCTGCGTTTGATTATGGGACAAACGCCTGCTTTTGTGAAGCCCGAAATCCTGGGCCTTGGCATGACCTGGCGGTGGAAGGCGATGGGTGTGGAGGCAGGGGAGGGCCCGGTGGTGTGCCAGGGTGCCGCCCCCGTCTCTTTTGGGTCAGGGGGTCATTAACCCCCTGCGTAAACCGTCGCCGCCGCTCATCCGTTCCATCTCCGCCTGGGGTCTTGTTCTGGTGTGGTGCGGGTGTTGATCCGGGGCGGATCGCCCTCCACGAACAATATCCGATCTTGGGATATTTGGGGATTGGGGGATCGACTAGTGTGGTGTCGTCCATCTACAGCGAGGAATAACGCGAGTTCCGTGAACTCCTGCGGCGTCTTCGCCTGGACGCGGGGATCCGCCAAGTGGACCTGGCCCAGGTCCTGGGGGTGCAGCAGTCCTTCATTAGTAAGTACGAGAGCGGGGAACGCCGCCTCGACGTTATTGAAACCGCCCGCATCGCCGAAGCCCTCGGCACCGACCTGGTCAGCGTCGTTCAATCACTACGCACAGACTGACCAAACGAATCTGGACGGGGTGTGGATCTGGCGGGTTGGGGAGGCCATCGATTCCCTAAATGACCGTGGCCCGCACCTCTTCGATCTCCCCCCGCGGCCGCTCGCGCCTGAAATAGTTGGGGGGGTGGTCGACCGGGCTACTTCCTTGCCCCTCATGGATTGGCTACGCTTGGCGAACGCATGGACCTGGAGGTGCCGCAGTGAAGCCCTGGAGCTTGGTAGCAGAAGCTAACCGTGAACCCACAACACTTCGCATAAACCCGCGAACCGGCCGTTCCTTCCGAACTACCCAATACACGTTCGGTGTTTTGATGCCTGACCACGAGCATCCGCTGTCGTGCGTCAGCGTGGCGAACAGTTCGCTCTCCATTGACCTTTGGGTCGGCTGTAAATGGCAATGCGTGTACTGTCACGTGCAAGGGAGCAGCCAGGATCTGGGTGAAGACGGGCTGATGCCGAGAGATCTGCGGCCGCGCTCCAGATTTTCAGTCGAGGAGATCATTGATGCCCTTGTGCAACACCCCTTCTTCGTTGCTGACGAAACGGTCGTGAGCATAGGGACGGCGAGTACGGAGCCATTCTCCCCAGGTCAGGTGATAGCCAGCACGTTTGAGATCATGGAGTCATTTGTGCGTAGAGGATACGCGAACCCGTTCTGGATCGTAACGAAGCGCGGGGTGCCAGCAGGGTATCGAGGCCGTCTCCAAAGACTCGTGGAGAAAACACGCGGTTTGATGATTTCTCTCTGTTGGGCGGACAATCCTAAGGCGATTGAGCCAGTTCAGAATGACCGGTTTCTCAACTATTGGGATGCGGTCGAGGCCGGTGTCTGGACTAGTTGGTACATGCGGCCACTCTCAACGGACTGGGGGGCGTCACCTGAGAAAATCGACACGATGATGCGTGAGGTTCGCCGTATATGCGGGGACTCATTGAGTGCGATCGTTCCTGGCGGTCTTCGATGGAGCGAGGGCATCGATAATAGCGTTACACAAATCCGAGGCTTACCGGCTCCGTCGACTGTTGGGACCCCGGAGGCCAATGGTAAGGACTTGCCCCAAGACTTAGCAGAGGCGATCTTAGAGTCGGCGCGTACGCACTTTCCGGGCACCCCCGTGTACTTCAAGGCTTCCTGTGCCATTACGCATATGCTCGGAAAGCCAAGTATCGCTTCCGTCCAGCGGTTTTCCACTCGTGAGTGCAACTATTCGGAGTGCCCTTCGGCCCAGAGGACCGTATGCTCCGCCGGTCCGATCATGAGCCTATCCGTGAGCCGGGCGCAAACTGTAATTGACGAACTGTGCATACCAGCCAAGGTCTTGGGCCTTGGGGGAGCAGGCGAACTGTTGACGGAGCCTCCACTTGCGAGCTTCACCTATGCGCTCCAGCAGGCCATCCTCAACAATCTTGGGCGTTAGACGGAAATCGATGAAGCTAGGCGGCATTTCCTGGCTGCGCGTCAAAGACGTATTCGGTCATCGATGCTAGCGGAATGCCGTAGTGGTTGGTGAGGAGAGCCCTGGCATCCTCAAAGACGGCGCAGTTCCAGTCCAAGCCGCAGGCCGCGGCAACACGCCGGACGTCAGTTCCAGAGAGCCCTTCTACCTCGGCATATGGAGGGACTCCCGGCCAGGTATCGATATCCACTCTCACGGAGCCCAGCGCGAGTGTGTAGCGAAGCTTTTCCTGCCTACGGAAGGCAACCAGGCCGAGCTTGGTCAGGAGTTCTTCGGCGGCTTCTGCGTCCGCAATCTCCAGTTCGACCTCGCTTGCTCCATCCAGAGATTGGGAGCGGACTTCTTTGTACGTAACCTGACTCTTTCCTCCAATTTTGCGGATTCTTACGAATCGACCCTGTGACGGCCACTCATTCTCAACATCATAGAAAATGGTCTCGGAAATGAGATGTTCTTTAAAGTCCTTGGCGCCTAATCGACGAAGACGCCTAATGAGCGCGAACTTGTCTACATCAAGAAATCTAGCTTCATATTCAATTTTCATTAATCTTAATATATATCACGATTAACAATTATAAAACTATTTAGAGCAAGGGCTGTCCGCTAGAAAAGGAGTCTCCTTGCAATCGCCGCATGTAATCTTGCTTCCTCTGAGTCCAAGGGTCGATGGATTGCGTTGCGGAAATAGGTGACGCCCTCCCTAAAGAGAGGCTTCCTTCGTCCATACTTGTATCGAATGCTGTCCCGACCGCATTGGAGCGGATCGGTGTGCTTCCCTGAAATGCTGACAAGGGTTTGTACCGTGTTTTCGCCGCCGACAAGTCCAACCTCCACTGGCTCTCTAAAAACTTGCAAAGTGACTTTCATTAGGCCGGGATCCAAAGTGGGATATATTTGGGCTAGTGCTTCCGCCGGTAATATGAGGCGCCGACAAGCGAGGACCGTTAGCTGAGAAGCGATGATTTCGCGTATTTCGTCGGCACGCTTCATGGCTTCCGGTTTGATGATGTACATGCTTTCCAGCAAGGCGCTCCTCTTGTTCGCATGGAGCTGTCGGGAGGGCCGGCGGATCATTGGGGTCCGAGGGCTTCGGCAATGGAGGCGAGGGCTTGGTCATGGTCGGCGACTGGATGGATTCTGTGTTCGCTCAGCCAACTCAGGACGGGCACCAGGTAAGATCCATGCCCTCATGCGCAAATCCAGCTTTGCTGCATCGCGGGCGACTCCCGTCGATGGGTCTCTCAAGAGTCCACCGTGGGCGTAGTCGGATCGTGCGTCGTACCAGTCGATGAGCTGGCGCCATTCCGAACACAGCCCTTCTGTCGTGTTAGTCCCTTTCACGAGGTTCCTTAGGATCGATCGCTGGCGATTCTCCTTCGGGTCCTGCTTCAGTGCCGTGCAGGCGTCACGGTGACGTCCGCAGAGGGAGCCAGCATGCCGACCGCACCCGAAGAAGGCCCCGCGTCGTACGAAGTGGAAGGTCTGTGCACTCGGCGTGCGGTCTGTGATCATGGCTTCCAGGGCTTGGACCCAGTGCATCACGTTCACGCTATGGTTGAGCCCGATCAGAGCCTGGGACATGAGCTCAATTCCAACGACGGCTTTGCTTTCGGCCCCTTCAGTCGGAATCAGGCTGGCTACGGCATCCGAGGCAAAGGTGAATTCCTTCGAGGAGCGAAACTCCTCTAGTGTCTTTTCCGGTATCTCAACGCCCAAGACATGACCCTCCCTGTGCCAGGCGGGCGTCACGTGTTCTGCCTCGCGTTGCAGAAACCTGGTGTTGGCTGTCGAGGCCTGTCCCGGGAGCCCGAACGCTGCATGAACGGCACTCGATCGGCCTTGGTAATGATAGTAAAGTCGCAACAGATGGATCGCCTTGTCGGTCAGGGACAGGGCTTCATCGCGTGAGTTGGCGGAAACTTCATAGTAGGAGTTGTCCTTAATGTCCTGCAGGATTTTCCTGTGGCGCTGGCGCTCATGCGATGATTTCTCGAGGCGTGGATCTAACGGGTGAATTGTGTGTGACCCGCCGTCACCGGGGATGAATGAGCCAGCTCCGATCTTGATCGCCGACGAGATTTGTAGTCCTTGCACGGGGAAGTAGAAAACAATCTCACGTCCAGTCTTCTGACTCTCCACCATGGATGAACTTTAGCGCGCCGGCTGCGACGGCGCCCTCCTAACTTCGGCCCGTTTCCTGCGACCGCCTCTCAGAGGGGCCTGGGAGGTAGCGCCCGGCGCGAACGACACGTCCGGTTCCAAGCCAGCCGATGGAGGGTCTTGATTGTGTGGGCGCAGAGGCCAGATAGTCGGACAGTTCTCCAGCGGTCAAGTTGTGCGCCTGCAGCAGTTCTGAGAGTTTGCCGGCGTCTGCGAATCTGAGTTTGCTGGCGCCACAGAAGATGACCGCACAGATCGAACGAGCTTTGACAGGGGCACGGCACCAAAGTCGGTGTTGGGCCCTCCTATACGCCTTGTGGCACGCCGCCGCCGTGTCGTCGAGGGCAGTGCAGTGTTCTGGGACCTCAGGGATGGTCGTTGCCTGCTATTTGGGGCGTTTACCCAGTACGGATCTCGCAGAGCAAACTCTCGGCCGTGGTCATTGGTATTGAGGCAACATGCTCAAAAGCTGTCCAGATTCCAGAGCGGCAGGAACGGGCACCGCTTAAACGGATACCTGGACCATCGACTAGAAGCTGACCGCCTGGCAGCTAACTCTAGGTGACATTCTCGATGGGGCTGGACCAGATTCTCCAGGTCGAAGTCGACAGGCGGGAGGAAGCCGGCCCACGCCACGATTCGCTCGCGGCCGGTTGACTCGGCGACGCGCCGCTGGTTGCGTCTGACACATGCTTTACTGGCCCGTGATGTAGTCTGTTTCCGTGACCGAGAAAAACATGATCATTGGGCGCCTTCAAGAGGCTGGCATATTGGACGCCATTAGGTGGGCGTATGACTCGGCCCTGAGTCGGACGCTCGCCGACTACTCAGAAGACGCCGGGCACGACGCCACCCTGCTTGGGATCATGCGTCACACCTTGTTTCGCGATCGGCTGGACCGGGTCTTTTCCTGCGGAAAGTACCACGTCCCGGCGGGTGCTGAGCCGAACAGCGGCTTGGCGGCATTGTTCGCAGAGCTCCCGGACAAAGACATTGCAACCATGCCCAGATTGAGTCCTGGCTTGGTGCAACCAGCCGCCCTGAATGGGAGTCCTGGATGGAGGCATGAGGACGTCCGGATCCTCATGACGTCCTGTGATTTCGGTAAAACGGACAGCTTGCCTTGGGGTGAAAAGAGTGAAACCAAGCAGCGCGTCGCCAAGCAACACCACTGGGATAGTCACCCGTCCCTTTTCGACGACACGGACCTTCTTGATCGTGAATTGCTCCTTCCATTTACTGGGGAATATTTGGATCTCGAAACTTTCGTTGTGGCTCATACGCTGGACGCGGTGAGCCAAAAATCGGAGCTCATCATCGGAAGCCCCCGCCTGAATATCGATGGTGGCAACGCGTGGCACTGGCGCCAGGATCTCGATGAGATGCCCCCAAGCGCCGGTGGACGTCGATTTGAACAGCCCACCACGCCACCACCTGACGCGACGACGGAAGATGCCCCAGTGCGTCTCCGGCGTACAGTTTCTGAAGAAGCGAACGGGCGGACTACGCGCAGTGGCAATTAGTGTTACAGCTGCAGATGCGGCTGCATTATTCTCCGGGCACCGCTTACGGCTTGCCCGCCAACTGGCCGGGATGCGCAAGAGCGATCTCGCCCAACTTCTCGGAAAAAGTGCGACGGCAGTGTCCGGATGGGAAGCTGAAACCAAGCGCCCTTCGCCTGCGACGGTCGGTGAGTTGGCGCTGTCCCTAGGAGTGGACCCGGGTTTCTTCATGGCCGGCCGTGAACAACTAGCGCTGGAAGCCACCCCTCATTTCCGGTCGCTCCGCTCCACGACGCAGATCGACCGCGATCAAGCCACGGCATATGGACAGCTAGCCGTTGATGTTGCGGCTGCCATGGAACGGCACGTTGAATTTCCGGAAATCGCCCTTCCATATTTTCCGGTCTCGCAGGATGACGCAGACGGCATCGGACCTGAGGACGCCGCCCGGTTCGTGCGACAGCAATGGGGACTTGCTGCAGGACCGGTCGGGCATCTAGTTCGACTGATAGAAAACCACGGAGTCATAGCAGTCTTCAGCCCACCCGGCGCCGTCTCAGTCGATGCTTATTCTTTCGAAGGTACTGGCAGGCCAGTAGTCGTTCTCAACCCGCTAAAACAGGACTACTACAGGCAACGCTTTGATGTTGCACACGAGCTTGGCCATCTGGTTATGCATCAAGACGCCGAGCCGGGGGGGCGAACGGTTGAGGAGCAGGCAAACCGGTTCGCCTCGGAATTCCTTATGCCTGAAGCTGACATCCGGGAGTCGCTACCCACATCCATGAGCAGGTCAGTCTGGACATCGATCGGCCAGCTGAAGGAGCGTTTCGGCGTGAGTATGCAGGCGATTCTGTTTCGGGCTCGTCGCTTGGGTGAACTGAGCGATGTGTCATACAGGAACGCTATGATGACCGTTTCAGCGCGTGGGTGGAGGCGAAGCGAACCGGGGCTGGTTAACAGTGTTGAACAGCCATCCATGCTTCCACGTGCCGTCGAAATACTCGACGAGGCAGGTATATCGGAGCTGGAGCTCATCAGCCAGAGTCGCGTGCCAGTCGAGCTGTTTCGACAAGTAGTATCTCGTGCTCCGATGGATCGCCAGTTCGGTGATGCATGCTCCGGCGTTGGGTTGCCTCTGGCCCCCGTTGTGGCACTCATGGATGTGCGACGGGGAGGTGCCTAAAGGTGGGTTTTTCCATGCAAGAAAACCTGGGACCGCCGACACGTAGAACTGTCGGGCAACTGGCTGTCGAAAAAGACTTGCTGCTGGACAAAGGAGGAGAGGCGTGACCCCGCTACCGACTCCACGAGGAAAGCAGTCACACGTCATCCATTTGGCCTCGGACCGACACAACGTCGTGTTGGGAACGGCGGGCACCGGCAAGTCGACCATGGCCATGCTTCGTGCCATGCACCTTGCCCGCCCCGCGACACAGAACAATGGGCCTGTCTTGGTCGTCACCTTTAATAACACCTTGGTCCAGTACCTCCGCTTCCTCGGCCAGGAGGCTCGGAACCACATAACCATTGAAACCTACGCGCGTTTCGCTCGAGGCTACCTCGCCAACAGGGGGCTTATGCCACCTAACGCAATTGCAGGCCCCGGCGCCGTCCGCGAATTCGTTGAATCAGCCTTGGCCGTTGTGACAACGGACTGGGCGCTGCGTTCCATGGATCCAGGTTCGGTCGCCTCTCGGCACGCAGACTGGTTCATTGACGAACTGCATTGGATCAGCGGGATGGGCCTCGAGACGGAGGGGGACTACCAAAGAATTGCCCGAGTTGGGCGACAAACTCCTCTGCAATCGGGTCAGCCGCGCGCGTTCGTATGGGCCGTTCGGCTAGAGTATGTCCGTCGCAGAACTGCCGCGGGTAAACACTATGACTGGTACGACTTGGCCTCGAGTGTTCGAAGGAGTCTCGCGGAGGATACCAGTGAGCGGCGCTATCGGCACGTAATCATCGACGAAGGTCAAGACCTTTCGCCGGAAGCTATTCGGTCACTGACGGCGGCGGTGCTGCCCGGAGGTTCGCTGACGTTCTTCGGTGACTATCACCAGGCCATATATGGCCAAGGGCTCTCGTGGCGGAGCTCCGGAATCACGCTTGGCGGGCGCCAGGTTGAACGCTTTGTTGATAATTATCGCAACACGGCCGCGGTTGCCAGGGTCGCCATTGCCATGGCTCGATCAAGCTACATGAACTCTGGGGACGTAGACCTGGTTGAACCAAGACAGCCCACCGCGGCAGGTCCTCCGCCGGCATTGTCGCGGTACCCGGACATCAGGGCGGAATCGGCGGCCGTTCGTGGTATTGCGACGGAGCTTGGGAAGGACCAAACAGTGGGGATATTGGTACGTACCCGAGCGGATGTGAGGACTATCGGGAGAAACCTCCAGTGTCGGCTGTTGGATGACACCATGGGGAGATGGGACGAAGCTCCCGGCGTGTACTTGGGCACGTATCATTCAGCCAAGGGCCTAGAGTTCGATACCGTGATCATGCCCTTTCTCAACGATGACACCGTCCCGTATCCGGATGTACTTCGTGCATTCGACGAGGTGGAAGCGTGTTCTCGTGAAGCAAAGCTGCTGTACGTGAGTCTAACCAGGGCCCGTGCAGGCCTTATTCTGACGCACACCGGCCAAGTCACCCGACTTCTGCCTGAGAACGCCGGTTTGTGGAGCGAAAGGGACCTTACATGACGCCGACCGTGGCCGAAGCGCTCGAACAGGTGCCGGTGACGCGTCTTATTCATTTTGCACCAGCAATGAACGTCATGCCGATTTTCACGGATAACGCGATTCGGACCAGCCTCGATCTTCTAGAGCACGCGCCGCAGCAATTCTCGCCCACCGACGAGCTGCGGCTCGATGCGAGGAATAATCATGTCTGCTGTTCATTCGAGTATCCGAATGCCTACTATCAAGCCATAGCCGCGGGAAAGACCGCATTCAGGAACTACCCCGATTGGGTGGCTTTTGTGTTGGATATTGAGCTGGTTAAAAGGCCCGGGACTCTTTTCTCTGCTTGCAATGCAGCTAAAGGAACCGGGTCATTCTTGGCCGACGGCGGAACGGGACTTCTGGCGTGCTGGGCGAACCCATCAAGCCCCGGAGGGTACACGAGGTCTTCGGCACACAGAAGTTCGGTCCCAACAGATCTGCAGAGCGAGGTGTTGATTCCTGGAGCCGTTCCATTGTCAGCGGTGTCTGCCATAGTTACACCAACCCCCGAGAAGGCCCGAGAGTTGTATGTAATGCTGCATACCTTTGGCTTGAACCCCGGGCGGATGGGATGGCGATATGCTCCGTTGTTCTTCGACAAATGGTCTCTTGCCAATGCCCTACGTACCGGGGGAGAGATCCCGGAATCCCAGTGGACACCATCACTTGAGGACCTAGTATGAACCCAACACACCGCTTCTTGAATTCCGACCGTGCTGTAGGTATGTTTCTTGGCGCTGCAGTCGGCGACGCCCTTGGGTGGCCACAAGAAGATAGAAGCCAGATAGTCGGTGGCAAAGCTGCCCGGCAACGGGAGCCGAGAGCTTCTTTCCGTTCGTGGTTGAGGAACGGGGGAACTCAGTTCGCACGGTATCGAGATCCGGTGGATGCCGGTCAATACAGTGACGACACGCAGCTGTTGTTATCCGTTGCGCGCTCATCATTGATGGGTTCCGATTGGTATGAGTGGCTAACGAGGGTTGAACTCCCGCAATGGCCGCTATACCAGCGCGGCGGTGGCGGAGCCGTCCTACGCGCCGCCAGAGCTTGGGCGGACGGGAGGCCGCCGTGGAGTGCTGCTCGGGCCAGCGAGAGAACTAAAGTTGCCTCTTATTTTGCGGCGGGGGCCAACGGTGTGGCAATGCGTATCGCTCCCCACGTCCTCGCGACGACGGATGCTTCCCGGGAAACTCTCCTCCGCCGAGTGGTAAGTGACGGGCTGTCTACCCACGGGCATCCTCGAGCTCTCCTGGGTGCAGCGGTTCACGCCCTGGCGCTCCGAACTGCTTTGACGCAGTCGACGACATTGGAATATGGGGAGCTGCTGCATTCCATCATTGACGACGACTCTTGGCGAACTCCCGAAATCCTTATGAATTCCGTAACCAACGACTGGCTTGAGTCTTTGCATCAAGTTGACACGGAACTGAACTGGGAGGGACCCCAGCTCCTGTGGGAGAGGACGGTGGCGGAAATGGATACTCTGTTGCAGATAGCCGCGGAGGGTTTGTCTAGTGGTCCTATGGCCAACGACCAGCAGATTCTCACGGAACTTGGTTGCTTTGATAAGAGACAAAGCGGATCGGGAACGGTTGCGGCCGCCGCTGCCATCTACATTGCCGCAAGAACAGCTTCTCGCCCCATGAGCGGCTTGCTCCGTGCCGGGTTTCTCGTGGATGCCGATACCGATACCCTCTGTTCGATGACGGGGTCGATTCTAGGAGCCTTGCACGGATCCTCATGGTTGGGGGAGCTGGGCAC
>NZ_JCAXEJ010000024.1:0-62406 GCF_059759005.1 Paenarthrobacter sp. GQ52 | reverse complement strand
CCAAACTTACCGGCTGGATCTCTCGGAGTCAAATCGGCCAGCATGACTTGATTTTTCCTTGCGGTATCTTGTCTGCGTGGCGATCTCCACTCGGGGACCAGCGCGGGTACTAACTATACCCCTACTTCCCCGAGATGGCAAAACCCGGCAGCGACACGCTCCCTCCGTCAGGCAAAATCCCCGGAAACACGGGCGGAACGTCCCAAAAAACACAGGGAAGAGGGCCCGGAAGCCAAAGCCTCGGGCCCTCCTCTGTCCTCACGAACTACTCAGCCGGCGCGAACCAGGAAGCCCCAAGAGGGGGAAGCGTGACAGTCAAAGCTGCGGGCTGGCCATCAGTTCCGGGGGTTGAAGCCTTCAAGGCTCCTGCGTTGACAACTCCCGAGCCGCCGTACGTTTCAGAATCCGTGTTCAGGACTTCTGTCCACTCCCCTGCTGCCGGCACTCCGAGGATGTAGTCCTTGTGAGGACCGCCCGAGAAGTTCACTGCGCAAACCAGCGGCTTGCCATCCTGATCCCAGCGGATGAAAGTCAGAACGTTGTGATCGGCATCTGCGCCATTGATCCACTGGAACCCGCCGGCTTCGTTGTCCCGCTGATAAAGCGCCGGCGTGGACGTGTAAAGCTCGTTGAGGTCCTTGACCAGAAGCTGCAGTCCGCGGTGCGCAGGGATATCGGCAAGGAACCAATCCAGTCCGTATTGTTCGGACCACTCGGCTTCCTGGCCGAACTCCGTACCCATGAAGATCAGTTGCTTGCCCGGGTGCGCCCACTGGTAGGCAAAAAACGCACGCAGGTTTGCCAGCTGCTGCCAGCGGTCACCTGGCATCTTGCGAAGCATGGAGCCCTTACCGTGAACTACTTCGTCGTGGCTGATGGGCAGCAGGAAGTTCTCGGTGAAGGCGTAGACCATGGAGAACGTGATGGTGCCGTGGTGCCACTTGCGATTGATGGGGTCTTCGGAGATGTACTTGAGCGAGTCATGCATCCAGCCCATGTTCCATTTGAGGCCGAAGCCCAGCCCGCCATGGTTGGTGGGCGCCGTGACACCGGGGAAGGCGGTGGATTCCTCGGCGATGATGATGGCGCCTGGGTGGGACTTGTAGACGGTGGCGTTGACTTCCTGCATGAAGGAAATAGCTTCGAGGTTCTCGCGGCCGCCGAACTTGTTGGGCCTCCACTGCCCTTCTTCACGGGAGTAGTCCAGGTAGATCATCGAGGCAACGGCATCCACGCGCAGGCCGTCGATGTGGAATTCCTCCAGCCAATACAGGGCGTTGGCCACCAGGAAGTTGCGGACCTCGCTGCGTCCGAAGTCGAAGATCAAGGTTCCCCAGTCGGGGTGTTCGCCCAAGGCTGGGTCTGAGTGCTCGTACAGCGGCTGGCCGTCGAACTGGGCGAGCGCCCAGGAGTCCTTGGGGAAGTGTGCAGGCACCCAGTCGAGGAGGACGCCGATGCCGGCCTGGTGCAGTGAATCCACAAGGAACCGGAACTCGTCCGGGTGCCCGAATCGTGAGGTCGGCGCGAAGTAGGACGTCACCTGGTAACCCCACGAACCACCGAAGGGGTGCTCCGCGACGGGCATGAACTCAACGTGGGAGAACCCAAGCCACTTCACGTATTCAACGAGTTCCTTGGCAAGTTCCTTGTAGCCAAGGCCAAGCCGCCAGGAGCCCAGGTGAACTTCGTAAACGCTCATGGGCGAGTTGTGCGGGTCCTTCTGGGCACGGGCACTCATCCATTCCGCATCCTTGAACCGGTAGCTGGCGTCAACCACGCGCGAAGCAGTCAGCGGCGGGACCTCGGTGCCGAAAGCCAACGGGTCTGCTTTCTCCACCCAATGACCGGCTTTGGTGAGGATCTCGTATTTGTAGCACGCCCCTGCTACAACGCCCGGGATGAAGAGTTCCCACACACCGGAGGAACCTAGGGAGCGCATCCCGTGGGAGCGGCCATCCCACCCGTTGAAGTCGCCCTTCACACGGACGGCTTGGGCGTTCGGAGCCCAGACAGCGAACGAGACTCCATCCACCTCGCTCAACGCAGAGCGGTAGTGCTGAACGTGCGCGCCGAGGACATCCCATAGGCGCTCGTGGCGACCTTCGCCGATCAGGTGCAGGTCCACCTCACCTACGGTAGGCAAGTAGTGGTACGGGTCATCGATGGTGACGGGTTCGACGTCGTACACCACTTCCAAACGGTAGTCCGGCACGTGGCCGGCCTGCAGCGGTTCCAGGACTGCAGTCCAGACGCCGTGGGCCTCATGGGTCATTTCCGTGCGGCCGGCTTCAGTCACTGCAACCACGGACTTTGCCAGGTGTTTCACCGTACGGATAGTGACGTGGCCATGATCGTCCAAGTGCGCGCCAAGTACTGAATGCGGCGCGTGGTAAGCGCCGGCGGCCACGCGTTCCAAGGTCTCGGAGTCCACGTGCAGGGGAACTCGGGGCCGTTCGGTGCGTGCAGAGCCAGTCATGTCATTACCTTCCGCTGTAGCTGCCGCATGCTTGCCGCGGCTTGTGTTGTCGAGGATTCGTCGCGATGCGTTCACCGGGATCGACAGCCAGTCGGGCCGGTTCCGCAACTCGTAAACAACCTCGTATAAGGCCTTGTCCAGCCACAATGCCACAAAGAGCGGCGAGCGGCGGTCTATGGTTCCGGGGGTGACTTCGCTGTAACCCTCAAGGAACGCGGCAGCGCAGTCATCCACCCAGGTTTCAGGCACTTTGACGGCCGCTTTTTCGTTTTCGCGCGTGGCGGCACCGGCTGCGTAATCGAATGAACGCAGCATGCCCGTGACGTCCCGCAGCGGCAAATCGGGAGTATTGCGTTCATCGATGGTCCGGAGCGGCTCGCCTTCGAAGTCGAGGATGGCCCATCGTCCCGGCTGCCCCTCAGCGCCGGGAACCAAGAGGATCTGTCCCAGATGGAGGTCGCCGTGGACGCGTTGCAACTGGCCGACGTCCCGTGGATCCAGGGCCGCCAGCAGTTCATCGAGGTTCTCGTCATAAGGCCCGACGGCGGACGAGGCTTCCGCCCAGGAGCCACGGACGCGGCGGGCCACTGTCGCGATGATGTCCGGCCCCTGTTCCTGTCCGTCCTGGGTGCCGAAGGTTTCTGCGAGCCTGGCGTGAACCGTGGCAGTAGCAGCGCCGAGACCGCGGGCTTCTGCCGTGAAATCCTTGCCGGCTGCGGCTGCCTCTACGGCCAGGCGCCAGGCATCCATCCCGCCGGCAAGGAATTCGTGGGCGACAGTCAGCTCGCCCGTGGCCGCTATGGACCCGCTCGACGCCGGCCCCTCCCACGAGCCGCTAATCCAGCCCAGCGTCGCGGGAACCTCACTGGTTCCCGCTGCTGTCAGGGCCGCCCCAAGTTCCACTTCGGGATTCCTGCCGGCGGCGAGCACCCGGAAGATTTTGACGATCGCTGCGGAGTCGCCGTCGTCAATAATGACGGATGTGTTGGACTGCTCGCCGGACAGGACCTTGACGGAGAGGGGTGTTTTCGGAAGGGCCACACGGCTACGCGAGAGGTGCCCCTGGGCACCACCCACCTTCCCTTCAGTTCGCATGAGTTCCAGCCAGGCAGTAACAAAGTCCGCATCGTAGACGGCGTCGTACACGAGCTGTAGCCCTAGGTCAGGATCGGTAAATTCGCCCAACAAAGCCGCGGGGGCATCCGCCAGGGGCTTGCTTCGGTAGCTCAACGGAACCTGGACGACGTCGGTCCGGGAACCGCCGTCGGCTGTCCTGTGGGTCACCGCCAGCAGCACAACTTCAAGCCCGGTATCTCCGCCGGTAGCCGGCAGCCTGAAAGCGCCCACCTGCTCCAGCGCAAAGTCGGGGCTCTTGACCGGGAACCAGCGCTTGCCTGGCAGCCAGCTCCGGAGAAGTCCTTCAATGGAGGGGTTCAAGTTTTCCTTGCTCATCTCATCCTTTGGAGGTCACCACGGGAATCGCCTGGGTAAAAGGCGACGAGGGATTCGAAAATGCCGAGCGGACCCGCAGCCAATAGAAGCTGTGGCTCCCCAGCATCACGGTCAAGTGACCGTTGTCGCCGACGGCCGGGAAAGGCTGGCCGCCGAAAATATCGCGCAGGCCGCGGCCTGCAAACTCAGGCACGTCCAAGGTTGCCGCGACGGGGTGCTGGGAGAGGTTGAAAACACACAGAATGGTCTCCGCGTCCTCTCCTTCAGGGTTGCCGGCCGGCAATTCCCTGACGTAGGCCAACACCACCTCATGGTCTGCCTCAATATGCCGGAAGCCGCCCAAGCCAAACACAGGGTGGTTCTTCCGGACACTGAGGATCTGGCGGGTCCAGCGCAGCAGCGAACCGGAGTGCGCGGCCTGGGCCTCGACGTTGGCCATGCTGTAGTTGTAAACCAGCGACTGTATGACCGGCAGGTAAAGCTTGCCCGGATCGGCCCCTGAGAAGCCGGCATTGCGGTCGGGGTTCCACTGCATCGGGGTGCGGACGGCATCGCGGTCATCGAGCCAGATATTGTCGCCCATGCCGATCTCGTCCCCGTAGTACAGGAACGGGCTTCCCGGCAGGGAAAGCAGCAACGCGTTGATGAGCTCGATCTCGGAGCGGGAGTTATCCAGCAGCGGCGCCAAACGCCGTCGGATGCCTATGTTGGCCCGCATCCGGGGATCCGGGGCGTACCAACCGAGCATGGCGGCGCGCTCTTCAGCGGGCACCATCTCCAACGTCAGTTCATCATGGTTCCTCAGGAAGGTCCCCCATTGCGCACCCTTCGGAATCTCCGGCGTGTTCCGCAGGGTCTCAATAATGGGAGCTGCCTTCTGGTCCCGCAGGGCATAGTACAGCCGCGGCATGATGGGGAAATGGAAGGCCATATGGCATTCCGGGGCTTCCTCGGTGCCGAAGTACTCCACCACTTCATGCGGAGGTTGGTTTGCCTCAGCAATGATCACCCTGCCGGGGTAGTTCGAGTCCACCATCCGGCGGAGGTCCTGCAGGAAGGTGTGCGTGGCAGGCAGGTTCTCGCAGTTGGTGCCATCTTCTTCGAACAGGTAGGGAATGGCGTCCGCGCGGAAGCCATCGATGCCCTGGTCCAGCCAGAAGCGGACCACGTCATAGAGGGCCTCAATCACCTTGGGGTTCTCGAAATTCAAGTCTGGCTGGTGGCTGAAAAAGCGGTGCCAGAAGAACTGCCGGCGGATGGGATCGAACGTCCAGTTGGACTCTTCGGTGTCAACGAAGATGATGCGTGCGTCCTGGTACTTCTCGTCCGTATCGCTCCACACATAGAAATCACCGTAGGGACCAGTTGGATCTTTGCGCGACTCCTGGAACCAGGGGTGCTGGTCCGAGGTGTGGTTCAAAGGCAGATCGATGATCACCCGGACGCCACGGGCGTGGGCCTCGGCAACCAAGCGCTTGAAATCGCTGATGGTGCCGAACTCGTCCAGCACGGACGTATAGTCGGCGATGTCATAACCGCCATCGCGCAACGGGGAATGGAAGAACGGCGGCAACCACAGGCAGTCAACGCCCAGCCACTGGAGGTAATCCAGTTTCTCGATCAGGCCGTGGAAGTCACCGGAACCATCCCCGTTGGCATCCGCAAAGGCCCGCACCAGTACCTCATAGAAGACTGCCTTGCGGTACCAGTGCGGATCGTGCTGGAGACCTGGGGCGTTCAACTCGAAGGTGTTCTTCGGAGTGAAGTACTGGCTGGGGTTCTGCGGAGAAAAACTCACTAAGGCTGCCTCCGGATGCTAAGTACGTGTGCCGGCTCAACGTGGGCATCCAGGCGGACGTAGTTGTGCTCGCCCCATTCCCAGCTCTCGCCGCTGATCAAGTCGTCCACCCGGAACCGGCCGTCCTCGTTGAAGTCCGAGGGGGCCAGTTGCAGGGCTTCCAAGTTCAGGGACACCGTGCTTTCACGGGTGCTGTGAGGATCCACGTTGACCACAATGATCAAAGTGTCCTTGGTGCCGTCCGGGAGCGTTTTGTGCTTGGAGTACACAATCGTGGCGTCATCGGTGCTGCTGTGCAGCGTCAGGTTCTGCAGATCGCCCAAGGCCAGGTGGTTCTTGCGAATGGTGTTAAGCCTGGTGATGTACGGCGCCAAGGTACGCCCTGACTCAGCCGCACCCTCCCAGTCCCTTGCCTTGTACTCGTACTTCTCGTTGTCGATGTACTCCTCGGCGCCCGGACGGGCCACGTGCTCGTACAACTCATAACCGGCGTAGACGCCCCACAACGGGCTTGCCGTAGCAGCCAATACGGCCCGGATGCGGAACGCGGCCGGACCACCGTACTGCAGGTACTCGGTGAGGATGTCCGGGGTGTTCACGAAGAAGTTCGGCCGGAAGAACGCCGCTGTTTCGTGGCTGACCTCGTGGAAGTACTCCTCCAGCTCGGTCTTGGTGTTCCGCCACGTGAAGTAGGTGTAGGACTGCTGGAATCCTGCGCGGCCCAAAGCATGCATCATTGGCGGGCGTGTGAAGGCCTCCGCCAGGAAGACAACCTCGGGGTTCTTCTTGTTGATCTTGCCGATCAGCCATTCCCAGAACCACACAGGCTTGGTGTGGGGATTGTCCACGCGGAATACCTTGACGCCGTGGCTGATCCACAGTTGGACAATCCGCAGGATTTCCTTGGAAAGGCCGGCCGGGTCATTGTCGAAGTTCAGGGGATAAATGTCCTGGTACTTCTTCGGCGGGTTCTCTGCGTAGGCGATGGAACCGTCAACGCGCGTGGTGAACCATTCAGGGTTGGACGTCACCCAGGGGTGGTCCGGAGCTGCCTGCAGCGCCAGGTCCAGGGCAACTTCGAGTCCCAGCTCGTTGGCGCGCGCCACGAACGCATCAAAGTCCTCAAACGTACCCAGTTCCGGATGGATGGCGTCATGTCCGCCGTCCTTGGAACCGATAGCCCACGGCGAACCCGGATCCTGCGGCCCCGGAGTCAGCGTGTTGTTGCGGCCCTTGCGGTGCTGGTAACCGATCGGGTGGATGGGCGGCAGGTAGATGATGTCGAAGCCCATCTCCGCGACGGCGTCGAGCCTGTTGGCCGCCGTGCGGAAGTTGCCGGAGGTCCACACGCCAGTGGAGTGGTCCAGGACGGCGCCCTCTGAGCGGGGGAAGAACTCGTACCAGGAACCGCGGCCCGCGAGGTCGCGTTCCACTTGTAGCGGGAAACGTTCGGAAACGGTCACCAGTTCGCGGATCGGAACGCGTCCGACGGCGGCCAGCACCTCGGGGCTGAAACCGGCGCCAAGGCGCTCCTCGGCAGTCTTGGTGGTGTCGGCCAGCACGACGGAAGCGGCACGCAAGGTGCGCTTCTCCACGGCGCTGCGCCCGGCGTCGTCGGCGGCTTCCGCGAGGAGGGCTGCGCCTTCGGCGAGCATCAACTCGACGTCAATGCCGGCCCCTACCTTGACCTCGGCGTTGTGATGCCAGGTGCCGTACCGGTCATGCCAGGCCTCAATGACGAAGGACCAGGCGCCGGTACCGGTGGGGGTGATCAGGCCTTCCCATCGGTCCAGGCCCTTCCATTGCTCGCCTTGGGCCGGGGTCAGGCGGACTCGCTGACGCTCCTTGCCCTTGGGATCGAGCAGCACAGCGGAGACGCCGAGCTGGTCATGGCCTTCACGGAAGACCGTGGCGCCGACAACCAGATCCTCGCCTGGCAAGGCCTTCGCCGGGAAACGGCCACCCTCAACCACCGGCTGCACGGCCGTGATGGGGAACCGGCCGAAGCGAAGTCCCTCGGTGATGTCCGTAGTCGTCTTGGATTTCAGAGCGGTGATGGTTCGCGCGGTTTTCGTCACAACCACGACGTTAGCGACAAAAATCACAGAATGCTAAGCACACGACCTATCTCCTCGACGCAAGATGACTTTTACCTAAAAGAAACCCAATCCAGTTCCGGCTGCCATGTGAGTCCGTTAGTGTGGCGCTCGTGAAGGCTATTCGAAGGTTTACAGTCCGTACCGTCCTCCCCGAGCCCATCAGGCCCCTGGCCCGTCTGGCAACCAACTTGCGCTGGTCCTGGCACCGGCCCACACGGGAACTTTTTGCGAGCCTTAACCCGGCTCTCTGGGAGGCATCGCAGCACGACCCCATAGCCCTGCTGGGGTCGATCAGCCGCGAGCAGTTACAGGACCTGGCGAATGACGGCGAGGTTGTGGAGCGCGTGCAGCACGCCGCAGCCGACCTGGACCGATACCTCAGCGAACCGCGCTGGTACCAAGGCCTCGGCGAAGACGCTCCGGCCTGCATCGCGTACTTCTCCCCCGAGTTCGGCATCACCGAAGTACTCCCGCAATACTCCGGGGGCCTGGGCATTCTCGCCGGCGATCACCTCAAGGCCGCCTCCGACCTCGGTGTGCCGCTGATCGGCGTCGGGCTTCTGTACCAGGCCGGATACTTCAAGCAGTCGCTCTCCCGCGACGCCTGGCAGCAGGAAACCTACCCTGTACTGGACCCTGACGGCCTGCCGCTGACGCTGCTGCGCCACCCGGCCAAGGACGGCGCCCAAGGCAAGCCAGTCCACATTTCCCTCCCGCTGCCCAACGGCCGCGAGCTCCACGCGCACGTGTGGCGTGCCGACGTCGGACGCGTTCCGCTGCTGCTGCTGGACTCCAACGTCCCCTCCAACGACGAAGCCGCCCGCGGCATCACCGACCGCCTGTACGGCGGCGGCGGCGACCACCGTCTCCAGCAGGAACTCCTCCTGGGCATGGGCGGCGTCAAGGCCCTGCGCGTGTATCAGGAGCTCACCGGTACGCCCGCTCCGGAAGTGTTCCACACTAACGAAGGCCACGCAGGGTTCCTGGGGATCGAACGCATCCAGGAAGCCATGTCTGACGCCAACTCGCCCCTCAGCTGGGACGAGGCCCTCGCCGCCGGCCGCGCGTCCACTGTCTTCACGACGCACACGCCCGTACCCGCCGGCATCGACCGTTTCGAGACCGTGCAGATCAAGCACTTCTTCGAAGCCGGCCTCGCGCCCGCTGTGCCCACGGACCGCATCCTGGACCTCGGCCGTGAAAACTTCGACGGCGGCAACCCGTCCGTGTTCAACATGGCAGTCATGGGCCTGCGCCTGGCGCAGCGTGCCAACGGTGTGGCCAAGCTGCACGGTGTGGTCTCCCGCGAAATGTTCGCCGGTCTCTGGCCGGGATTCGACCACTCTGAAATACCCATCACCTCCGTTACCAACGGCGTCCACGTGCCCACGTGGGTGGACCCCCGCATTTCCTCCCTGGCGCGAAACCAGTTCGGCGCGGAAGCCGAAGCCCTGGGACGCTGGGACCTCGCGTACAACGTCAGCGACGAAGACGTCTGGGCCCTCCGCCGGGAGCTCCGCGCACAACTCATAGAAGACGTTCGACGCCGGCTCCGGGCCTCATGGAA
Organism: Paenarthrobacter sp. GQ52; assembly: GCF_059759005.1. Taxonomy (NCBI): domain Bacteria; kingdom Bacillati; phylum Actinomycetota; class Actinomycetes; order Micrococcales; family Micrococcaceae; genus Paenarthrobacter; species Paenarthrobacter sp. GQ52. The sequence goes on along the minus strand of NZ_JCAXEJ010000024.1, from coordinate 53,014 downwards.
GAAGCGTGGCGCTGCCGATGCCGAACTCGGCTGGACCGACTCCGTACTTGACCCGGACGTCCTTACCATCGGATTCGCACGCCGTGTGCCCACCTACAAGAGGCTCACGCTCATGCTGCGCGACCCTGCCCGTTTGAAGGCCCTGCTGTTGGACCCCAAACACCCCATCCAGCTGGTCATTGCCGGCAAGTCGCACCCGGCAGACGACGCCGGCAAGAAAATGATCCAGGATCTGGTCAAGTTCACGGACGACCCCCAGGTCCGGCACAGGATCGTGTTCCTGCCCAACTACGATATCGCCATGGCGAGGACACTGTTCCCCGGCTGCGACGTCTGGCTCAATAACCCCCTCCGACCGCTGGAAGCCTGCGGCACCTCCGGCATGAAAGCCGCCATCAACGGTTCGCTCAACCTCTCCGTCCTGGACGGCTGGTGGGACGAGATGTACGACGGCGAAAACGGCTGGGCAATTCCCACAGCCAACAACAATGCATCCTCCGAGGAACGCGACGACATCGAGGCCTCCGCACTTTACGAGCTGCTGGAAACCCAGGTGGCACCGCGCTTCTACGGCACCACCGTTGCCCAAGGCGCCGGAGCAGCAGGACCGTCGGAATCCAGCCGGGAAACCGTGCCCACGCACTGGGTGTCCATGATCAAGCACACCCTGGCTAACCTTGGCCCTGCAGTCTCGGCCGAACGCATGCTCCACGACTACGTCAACAACCTCTACTGCCCGGCCGCTGTGTCCGGGCGGCGCGCTGTTGCCGAGTCCTTCAAGGAAGCCAAGGAACTCGCGGCGTGGACCACCAAGGTCCGTAACGCGTGGCCCGAGGTAGTGGTGGAGCACGTTGACTCCGTAGGCGTCTCTGAGGAACCCCAGGTGGGCGACTCGCTCCAAGTCAACGCCTACGTGGCCCTCAACAACCTCACCCCGGACGACGTCTCCGTGGAAGTGGCTTTCGGCCGCGCGGAAGACACCGACGAGCTCGAGGACATCGTGGTGGCCGAACTGGACTCCCTGGAAGACCTCGGCGGCGGACGCCACCTGTTCAGCGGCTCCCTGGTGATCAACCGCTCAGGGTCCTTCGGCTACACCGTCCGCGTGTTCCCGAAGCACTCTGCGCTGGCTTCCAAGGCTGAACTGGGGTTGATCGCGAACGCCTAGCCCGTTGTCCGCCCGGACGTTCCTGGCCCGCTTATCCGTTGTTGCCCAACAACGGATAAGCGGGCCAGCGACGTCGGAGCCTGGCTCAGGGCAGCATGACTCCTTTTCACCCTCATTCTCTAGCCGCGAATGGCAATAGCGGGATCTTTACGACTGGCGACCCACGCAGGGTATATGGCGCTTAGAATGCCGGTGGTCACCCCGAGGGAGAGTCCTACCAGCCAAAGCTCTGGGGGCAGCACGGGCGGCCAAGCCTGGATCCAAGAGACATAAAGCGTGGTCAAGTTTCCGATGATGCCGCCAAGTGAGCCTGCTGTAATTCCCACGATTAAGCCCTCCAAGATAAAGGAGCGGCAAATTAGCCATCGACTTGAACCGATCGCTCGTCGCAGCGCTATCTCCTCCGATCGGTTCTGAACGGTCAGGTACATCGCGGACGCCGCAGTGATGACAGCCAGGAGCATCAGGACAAGGGACAGCAATGCGATGAGTGACCCTAGATCATTTGAGACACCCTGCCTGATTGACTGAATATCGGCCGTGACGTCTACCCTTGCCTGCCCTGGGTCGCTCGGCGAGTATGCCAGCGGAGCTACTCGCGCGATCGCAGCGGAGAAGCCCTTTTCGGTTCGAACTTGAATTTTTAGTTCTGCTCTGGAGACAGCACTCATGACACTGGCATCCACGAATACGGAGTTAGTGTACTCAGGAAAATTTGAGCCGGGCTCGAATACGCCAACAACCGGCACAAGTCGGTCATCGATCCAAATGCTCGCCCCTGCCGACGGTCCGGTTTGCTTGCTGTACGCGACGTCTAGCGCAATTGCTGCCTTGGTCGAGACTACTGCGAGCGGACCCGCTCGTGGGTCGTCGAGGGCACTTCGGCTGTTGTGGGGAATTAGCTGCATTTCGAAGTCATCGAAGTAGGTCTTCGAGGAGGAATGAAGTGACAAAGGTGTTTCGGGTTCCAGGTCGGTGGGTCCAACTCGCGTAATACGGACGTCTGCCGGTACAGCTGAGTACACATAGGATGCGCCAACTACATGAGGAAGGCTGGCGATTCGATCTACCCCGGAACGAAGTCCATCGAAATCGTCTCGAAGCACAGCAGGTCCGCCTCCGACGGAGATGGACAGCCGATCCTGTGACGCGATTGCCAGCCGATTATTTATGGCATTCGAAGTCGTCGAACTGATGCCAAGGGCACCCGTCATCCCGCCAATAGCAATCGCGAACGCGGTGATAAGAAGCATTGTTCGGAGAGCACGAGCGGAGAGGGCGGTAACTGCATCGCCCCAATCATCCAGTAGGGAGCGCGCGACGCGGGATAACCAAGTCTGCTGTCTTGATGCATCGAAGGCCTCTGGGGCGGACGGGACCATAAGATTCCGTCTTATGTGAGAATCGTTTTGGACATCACGGCTGATTTGACCGTCCCGGATTTCAATCTGACGATCTGTTTGGTTCGCCACATCCAAATCGTGGGTGATGATGATCACTGTGACGCCTCCGGAGTTGAGCTTCCGAAGGTATTCGATGACCCGACTGCTGTTGTTGGAATCAAGATTGCCTGTCGGTTCGTCGGCAAGGATGATCTGCGGGTGCGTCGCAATCGCTCGTGCAATGGCAAGTCGTTGTCGCTCACCGCCTGAGAGAAGCTTCGCTTGGACCTTGCGCTTATGCACCAGCCCAACGAACTCCAGCGCGTCCAAGGCAGCCACGGCCCGTTCATCCATCGGCACACCTTGGACACGCAATCCGATTGCTGCGTTACTGATCACACTGTCGTCACCGATGACGTTCGAGGACTGGAAAACGAACCCAATCCGATGCAGCCGCACCGTGTCAAGGCTTCGTTCCGATGCGGTCTCGACGGCTTGCCCACGAATAGCGAGACTCCCCGAGCTTGCTCTATCCAACAAGCCCATGATGTTCAAAAGTGTCGATTTCCCAGAGCCTGAAGGGCCCACAATGGAAACGAACTCACCGCACTCAATAGCCAGTGAGACGTCCAATAGAGCCGGAGCCTCGGCGCCGGGAAAGGTGCGGGAAACCCCCTGCAGGCTGATGGCCAATGCGTCATCCGAGTCCGTAGATTCCGCAGTACCAGCTAGTCGCTTCGGTCGTAAAACCGTCACGATATTTGGACCTCGTCTCCTTGGGCGAGGTCGCCAGAGACTGCGGCGAAACCTCCCCCTGACCGAAGAACCGTTACAGGGACACGCGTTGCAGACACCTTCGAAGCTCTATCGTCCGGCGAGCTTCTCAGAACGTAGGTCCCTTCGGCATCCTGTCGAATGCCAGATAACGGTACAGCGAGGGCCTGCTCCGCAGTACCCTGACCAGCCACAGTGACGCTTAGGTTGGGAGTCAATAGGGCAAGATCTGCCTTGTTCGTAGGCTCCACCATCACGGCATGTCCCGCACGCTGGCCATTCCCCACATCCGTGAATGGACCTACTGAAGTTATCCGTCCCGTCACTAGCTTCTCAACGACCCTGACAGAGACTTCCTGCCCAGTCTTGAGGAATCCAGCCTGCTGGACCTCAGCGATGAACTCGACGAAGTTGTCTTCGGCCTGGAACCTGGCGAGAGGGCTTTCGGCCGTAACCTTCTGCCCTACCTCCAGAGAGGAGACGACGGTCGTACTGGCGACGGGGAGGACTATCAGTTGCCTGAACGGGATCGTCACCTCAGGGGTTTTCGAGTCGTCTAGTGCAGGGGATTCGGGTGTAGCACTAGGTTCGACCTGATGATTTTTCACGGCAGTTTTTCTTCCGCTGCTCAAGGTGAATCCCTCGCTAGCAAAGAACGAGGATGCAGCTTCCATGGTTGCGCTGTCCATGCGACCAGTTTCGTAAGAGAGATACCCCACCTGCATCAGCGCCCGTTGCAAAGCCGAGACGTCATCTCCCTCATCGCCTAGTGAGAGATCACGATACAACGGGAGCGGACCTGGCAGCACGAAATAGGGCTTGCCAGAGACTACACCAGCCAGGTCGCCCCACTTTAGGGCCTCCCCAGCCTGAAGTGTCTGGCGCACGACAATCGGTTCTTGTCCCTCCAGATCGATCTGGATTGGCACTGCCGGGCCGGATTTAATAACTCCGGAGAATGCAAGACGGTCATCGACGATGCGGTTCTCAACCTTTGAATAGACCGGGACGTCAGCCATCGAGTCCTCTGGCCGAATGATCTCTGAACGACCAAAGATTCCTCCAGCCAGCAAGCCCACTCCGGCGGACATGGCTGCGGTGACTGCCAACAGGACGACAAGCCACCGTCGCGAGATTCGAGATAAGCCGACGGCTGCCGCCCCCTGCCGAGGTTGTTTATGGATCACTGCGTCTCTTTCAAGAACTTCTGAGCGACGTCCACGTACTTCTGGCTCTTCTCCTTGAGTTCAGTAAGAACTGCCTCGTTCTGTCTGATGAGGGGCAGCTGGTAGCTTGCCTGAATATCACCAAGCGTTTGGGTTAGCCGGACTTTTTGATTGCATTCGGCCTCAACCGTAGCGATTCGGATGCCCTCGGCGGCATCCGATGTCGACGGGTTTTGCTGATCTGCCCTCATCTGCAGGTCAAAGGACTGCTGGCTCGACCACTTGGCTTTATCGGCGTCCCGCCCCGGCGTCAAGCCTGCCGCTGAGATGCACTTGTCCCAGTTGTCCTTGGCATCCTTCCAAGCATCAGTTTCTGATGCCATGCTGAGGCTTTTCAACGCGATCTCAGCCGCTGCCCCGCCATTCATCAGATCGTCGGGGGGAGTGATTTCTTCGATCCTGCTCTTTTCGCTGGCGAGACACTCATATCGGGCGTCCCCCCACTCGCCCGCCTCATCATGCTTCTGGTTCGATGGACCGTCTTCTCCAATAAGCCGGAAGCCGTACTGCCTCACACGGTCAACGTTCCACACCCCGAAGTTCCGATTTTCCGCCTTTGGATAAGCTGCATTCGGATCATCTATGAAGCCAAATTTCTTCATGCATGTAGTCATGATGACTTCTCTCGCAAGGAGAATTTGCGAGCGATCACTGGCCGAAATTCTATATACATCAACTGGGAAAATTATCAGGGAGTTCTCATAATCCAGCTTCACTTTCCCAGATGGATCCGGCGTGATTGATGCATCCGGAGTTCCGGAACAAGATGAGATAGCCAGGGTTACGCCTATGGCAAGAGCGGGAGCGATGTAGCTATTCCAGCGTGCCCGTCGTTCAGGAATTCTTATCGACACTTTTCGCGTCCAATCTTTTTTTGCCTCGATTGGGTACCCGGGCCTGTCCCGGAAAGCAACTTTGACCTGCCGAAACTTTAGTCGGCAGGTCAAAGCACAACCGCGCTCAGTTAGAGTTAATCGAAGCGCATGCTATGTTTAGCCACGGTGAAAACTGCTGATGTTGTCATTCCACGTTCCCAGGAAGGGCACGTACCAACCCATGGCGCTGTAATCGTTAGCGCTTCCGAATCCAGCACCGCCGTAGTTGATGTTTTCCCACCAAGTTACGTAGTAGCCGAAGTTCTTTACCGAACTTGCCTTGTTGTCAAACGATCCCATCCAAGTCGAATTGTCAGCTCCGTACGTAGCGCCGCTGTAGTTATTGTTGTCATAGAAAATACTGGCATTCGCAGATTGACTCGCAGCAAAAAGTGCAGCAGTGGACAATGCAACGACAGCAGCAGCCCGTGTGAGTTTTTTCATATCTTGGTCCTCATTTTGGCTGGTGCGACTTGAGGCAAGCAATTAACTCCGCATATTCCCCAATACGCAAGTGGCGAGGCAGATAATGTGCCTCGCCAAGAACGTATCGCTCGATTCATTTAATTTCAAGTTTTTGAAATAATCCGAGAGGATATAGAAATATTCAATGTTTCGCGTCACGAATGAGTTGCATGCGCCACTTAAGCGGGTTTCGGCGGTAGTCATAGCTCACGTGCGAACCAACGCTGATTACATCTCAGTTGCCCGTAAGACCCGCCACTGAAGTTGCCTCTTCGGGCACCTGCCCACACGGGTAGGAGCCGGTGCAGTTAGGGCCCGCTGGGCCGACTAATTCTCGAAGACTGCGATAACTGCCAGGTCCCGGCCGGCGTAGCGCTCTGCGTCTTGGAGGATTTCGCAGACGACGCCGAAGGACCGGTCCGTACGGTAGGCCGCGGGGACCTGCCAAATCATCGTGACGGGGCTGCCATCATCCTCCGAGAGGGCATCAGCGTAGTCGTGCAGGGAATCGTTCAGGGCGTCGAGGTTCACGCCGTAGTACTCAGGGAAATCGAGGACCTGGCCGAAGACCTCGAGGACTGCCTGCTTTGTGCTTGCCGGTGGGACCAGGAGGGTCCGTCGGCCGGCGTCGGAGATCTGCTCTTGCAGTTCTTCGAGCGTCCAGGTGTCCGCTGAGTAGATTTTCATGGGCTCCTCTATTTGCCTTCGACGATAAACATGAACGACTCGTAATGGTCAGGGGTGTAGTACTTGGCGGAGTCCTTGCCCACAATGATCCGGCGGGCACCCCGGTCCGACTCCCCCGGTGTGGGCACGGTGTATTCCTTGTAAAAACCGCCGGACTTCTTAGGCAGCAAACCCTCGAAGTTGCCGAAGTTCACGCCGTCCCGGTCATAGGGATAGGGGCCGCCCTTCGCAATCAGGGCAAGGGTTTGACGCGCTTCCTTGGGCAACTGCGAAGCATTGATGGTGGGCAGCGTGGAAGGGTTGGCGACAGCCGGGCTAGTAACTGCCGGATTGGTAACAGCAACAGCTGGTGACGCTGGCGTAGAGCCAGGTGCCGGCGTCGTGCTTTGCGTCGTCAGTGAGCCGCCGCCGACCATGGCGACCACCAGCACGACGACGGCGATCACCAGTCCCGCGAAGGCCACCAGTTTGTTGCGGTTGCGGTTCATCCGGTGGGCTCCCCTCGATGCTCGGCTGGCTACGTGCGGTAGATGTTGATGGTGTTGGCTTGCAGGATATCCCGCTCGCCCGAGGCCACCAAAGCGCCTTTTCGACGGTCGTGCAACACCGAAGTTGTGAAGCGAAGTTCAAACATTCGCTTTCCGATGCCCGACTCGCTCAGGATCTCCGGCAAGACCATTTTGACGTCCTGATTGCTGCCGTTCACCGAGATCAAGCCACGGATCTCACTGTCCTCGTGACCCATGAGCAGCTGGACCGAGCGGACGTTGGGATCATTCCAGCGCGCCGGAGTCATCTTCTTACCCTTATCGTCAAACCACTGAAGGCTCGAGTCGTTGGCCTGGCCCGGGAAGCTTTCAGGTTGGTGACGTAGGAACCAGCGTCGGAGCCGGACTAGTTCACGAGTAGTCCTGAACATGGCGTTGGCTTCCTGGGTCCGGCTCCAGTCCAGCCATGCCGTGGGGTTGTCCTGGCAGTAGGCGTTGTTGTTGCCCTGCTGTGTACGGCCGATCTCGTCACCGGCTGTGATCATCGGAACGCCAAAGGACAGCAGCAACGTCGCCATAAGGTTACGGATGGACAGTGACCGGGCAGCCACGATGGCCTCGTTCTCGCTGCGGCCCTCGAAACCATGGTTGTAGCTTCGGTTGTCGCCGTGTCCGTCGCGGTTCTGCTCGCCGTTGGCCTCGTTGTGCTTGCGGTCGTAGCTGACCAGGTCCTTCAGCGTGAAGCCGTCATGGGCGGTGATGAAGTTGACGCTGGCAAGGCGGGTGCGGCCGGATGATGCGAAGAGATTGGCAGAGCCCGCCATGAGCTCAGCCAAGGACGCCACCGAGCCACCTTGGCCACCCGCCTCCATGGCAGCACGGTCGGACAGCCAGAAGCTTCGGACGCCATCGCGGAAGTGGTCATTCCAGTCGGACCATCCCTGCGGGAAACGGCCGGTCTGCCAGCCACCGTAGCCAACATCCCAAGGTTCAGCGATCAGCTTGACCTCAGAGAGCACCGGGTCCTCGGCAATGGCTTGCAAGAAAGGGTGCTGGGGATCGAAAGTGTTGCCGGCATCCCGGCATAGGGTAACGGCCAGGTCAAAGCGGAAACCGTCCACATGGAAGTCATTTACCCAGTACCGCAAGGAATCCAGTGCGAGATCCACCACCACGGGATCACTGAAATCCAGGGTGTTGCCGCATCCGGTGGTGTCCAGGTAGCGTCCATGGGCATCGTGCCGGTAGTAACGCTTCTCTGCCAGTCCGCGGAAACTCAGCGGCGGTCCGTCAGGCCCTGCTTCGGCGGTGTGGTTGTACACCACATCCAGGATGACCTCGATCCCCGCCGCATGGAGCAGTTTGATCATTCCCTTGAGCTCATCCTGCACCGCGTGGGGGCCCGCATTCCGCGCCGCTTCCGTTGCGTAGTCCGAGTGTGGAGCGAAGAAGGCTGCTGTGTTGTAGCCCCAGTAGTTGGTCATGCCCAGGTCCTGGAGGTGCGACTCATCCAAGTGGAAATGAATGGGGAGCAGCTGGACGGCAGTGATGCCAAGTTCAGTCAGGTGCTGGATCATCACCGGGTGGGCCATGCCAGCGTACGTTCCGCGAAGATGCTCCGGGATGTCGGGGTGGAGCATCGTTTGGCCACGGACGTGTGCCTCATAAATCACCGAAGTGCGCATAGGCGTTCGCGGCGCCTGGTCATCGCCCCAGTCAAAGCCTGTCTCCACGTGGACGCTTGTGAGGAACTCGCCCCGCTGGTCCACGGCGCGGCCGTAGGGATCGAGCAGCAGCGGCTGGTCGCCGTCGTCGTCCAGGTCCAAAGCCGGGATGGACAGAGGGAGGCCGCCCTCGCTGGGGGCAGCGCGGAAGCCGTAGCGGGTGCCCGGCGGCATGCCGTCCACAAGGCCGAAGTGCACGCCGTCCTGCACATTGGACAGAATATGCGCGCGCCAAGGTTCGCCTGGTGCTTGGAACACCACTTCCACCCGTTCCAGGTCGGGAGCGAAAACGGCCACGTTCACCGAATGGTTCTGCGTGGTTTCGGCGTCGAAAACCCCGGGCTGGGGCGTGCTCAGTCCGAGGGGCCTGGGCTGCGACGCGTCCAGGGCAGCTTCTGTGTCAAAAATAGGCATAACCATTGCTTGCAAGTTTAGTTCCACGCCAAGTATGTACCGCGCGGACCTGCCATGTGACGACGTTCGGCGTCGTGATTTCATTACTTGCCCGATACTGGCGGGATTTCATCCGCCGCTCACGTGCTGGAATGCTGCCTTCGCACTCTCCGCGATTGAGCTGGTTCGCATCGATTGTGTCGCGTTCTACTGCCCCGGATCAGTCCGCTTGGCATACTGGGACGGAAACAACTGGAGGTTTTATCGTGCGCGTGGCACTCGCCCAAGTCATCACCGGCCGGGATCTGGCCGAGAACCTGCGGCTCCTTGAGGAGTACGCCCGCCGGGCCAAGGACGGCGGAGCCGAGCTGGTGGTCTTCCCCGAGGCGATGATGCGCGCATTCGGAAACTCGCTGCTGGACATCGCCGAACCACTGGCTGGGCCGTGGGCGAGCCGGGTGCGGTCCCTCGCTGACGAACTTCAGTTGGTGATCGTGGCTGGCATGTTCACGCCGGGCACTCCCTCCGATTCGGGATCCCCGCGCGTGCGGAACACGCTCCTCGCCACCGGACCCGGCGTGGAAACGAGCTACGACAAAATACATCTTTTCGACGCGTTCGGCTTCGCGGAATCGGACACCGTTGAGGCCGGCACGGATCCGGTAACGTTCGACGCCGGTGGCCTCACCTTTGGGTTGGCCACCTGTTACGACATCCGTTTCCCTGCCTTGTTTACGGCTAACGCACAGCGCGGAGCCATTGTGAATATCGTTTCCGCCTCGTGGGGATCCGGGCCGGGTAAGGCCGAGCAGTGGCAACTTCTGGCCCGCGCCCGCGCAGTGGACACCACCACGTTCGTGCTCGCCTGCGGCCAGGGCGATCCCGCCACTCAGGGCGTTGAGGTCAAAGGCACCGCGCCCACCGGAGTGGGGTACTCCGCCGTCGTGTCCCCGTTCGGCCAGGTATTGGAAGCCCTGGAGGGGGAACCGGGCGTCATTTTCTACGATCTCGACCCCGCAGTCGTGGAAGAAGCCCGTACCAAACTCCCAGTGCTGGCCAACCGCCGCGACTTCTAACGGACGCCACTCATATTCGCCGGCGTCACCCAAACCGATGGGCGCTACCCGGATATAGGTGGCGTCACCCGGTATACGTAGCCCAAAAGAAAAACGGCACGCGAAAGGCGCCGCGAGGGCCATCCGGAAGCGTGCGTCAAAGCGACGAAGGAGCAGCACGCGGAGGATGGCGCTCGCGGCGCCTTAGCGAGGAGGATGGCGCTTGCGGCGCCTTTGCTGAGAACTAGCTAGCGCGCTGCCTCGACACTTCGTACAGCGAGATTCCAACGGCCATGGATGCGTTGAGGGACTCCATGGCGGAGTCGATCGGGATCGAGACGATCTGGTCGCAGTTCTCGCGGACCAGCCTGCTGAGGCCCTTGCCTTCGGAACCGACCACAATGCAGACGGGTTCGGTGGCAACGGTGAGGTCGGGCAGCGAGACGTCGCCGTCGCCGTCCAGGCCAAGGACGTAGATGCCCATGTTCTTGAACTGCTTGAGCGCGTTGTTGAGGTTCGCAGCACGGGCAACGGGGACACGGACAGCGGCGCCGGCACTGGTCTTCCACGCGGAGGCTGTGACGCCGACGGAACGACGCTCGGGCACGATGACGCCGTGGCCGCTGAAGGCCGAAACGGAGCGGATGATCGCGCCGAGGTTGCGGGGGTCGGTGATGCCGTCCAGCGCAACGAAGATGGGGGCGTTGGAGATGTGCCCCTTCTTCCACTTGGCGAGGGTTTGCTCGGCGAGGTCGTAAGCGTCCTCGTATTCGTACGGCGGAATCTGCAGAACGAGGCCCTGGTGGACGGCGTCCTCTGTCATGCGGTCCAGCTCAGCCTTGCCGGTTTCGAGAAGCGGGATGCCACGCTCAGCCGCGAGTTTGAGGGATTCCTTGACGCGGTCGTCCATCTCAATGCGGATGGCGACGTGCAGGGCCTTGGCTGGGATGCCGGCGCGGAGCGCTTCGACAACCGAGTTACGGCCCGTCACCAGTTCTTCAGTGGCACGGCCCTTGGGGCCCGAGCGGGCGCCGGCGCCACCGGGACGGGTGCCCGTTCCGCGCTTGGCAGCCGAGCGCTCAGCCAGCTGCTTGTTCTTGTATGCCTTGTGGTAGGTGCGTTCCTCCGCCTTGGGCGTGGGACCCTTGCCCTCCAGGGCCTTGCGGCCGTGGCCACCAGTTCCGGTGGTGGGGCCCTTCTTCTGCTTGACCGACCGGCGACCATTGTTGGCCATGAGATTCCATCCTTGATTTTGTGAGTAAGTCTGGAATCAAGTCTACTGACCCGATGCAATTCGGCCGCCGCGCCGGTTCGTCAGTCGCGTTTGAGGCTCCAGCTGGCGCCATCCGCACCATCTTCGACGACGACGCCGGCCGCGGCGAGTGTGTCGCGGATAGCATCGGATGCTGCCCAGTCCTTGTTGGCCCTGGCAGCGGCACGGGCTTCGAGTTGGGCTTCGATCAGCACTTCCAGAGCGGCGTGCTCGCGCCCTTGTACAGCCTCCGGGCGTTTCACCGAATCCAGGCCTAGAACTTCGGTCATTGACAGCACGCTGTAGAGAGCGGTCTTCGCACGCTCCAGGTCGCCGCCAGCCAACGCCGTGTTTCCTGCCCGCACGGTTTCGTGCAGCACGCCGAGGGCCTGGGGCACGTTGAGGTCGTCATCCATGGCCGCGATGAAAGCAGCGGGCATGTTGGCCTGCGGGGAAACGTCCGAGGCCTCCGTACCCACCTTGGCGGATGCCTTGTGAATGAAACCGTCAATGCGCTCGACGGCGGCTGCAGCTTCCTGCAGCGAGGTAGGCCGGTAGTCCAGGATGGAGCGGTAGTGTGCCTGACCGAGGTAGTAGCGAACCACTCGCGGTGAGGCGAGCTCCAGCATCTCCGCCGGGCTCACAGTGTTGCCAATGGACTTGGACATCTTTTCGCCCTGGTACGTGACCATGCCGTTGTGCATCCAGAAGTTGGCAAACTCGTCACCGGCAGCCTGGGACTGGGCCATCTCGTTCTCGTGGTGCGGGAAGCGAAGATCCAGTCCTCCACCGTGGATATCAAACCGCGGACCCAAATACTTGGTGACCATGGCTGAGCACTCAAGGTGCCATCCGGGACGGCCAGCGCCCCACGGGGACTCCCACTTTGCGGTGACGGGTTCGCCGTCTTTGAAGCCCTTCCACAGCGCGAAGTCGCGAGGGTCACGCTTGCCGCGGGGGTCGGCGTCGGGCGCTCCCTGCATGTCATCGATATTCTGCCGCGTCAGCGAACCGTACTTGCTCCAGGAACGGACGTCGAAGTAGACGTCGCCGGAATCGTCCAGTGCGGGGTAGGCATGGCCGCGGTCTATGAGGCGCTGGATGAGTGCGTGCATTTCCGGGATGTGGCCGGTGGCGCGGGGTTCATAAGTGGGCCGTTGGACGCCAAGGGATTCATAGGCGTTCTCGAACTCCTGCTCGTAACGGTACGCCAGGGCCCACCACTCTTCGGCTTGGCGCGCCGACGGTTCAGCGTCCCAGTCCGGACCGAACGACTGAGCGGATTTGGCCAGGATCTTGTCGTCGATGTCCGTGACGTTGCGCACCACTGTAACCCGGAGGCCACGGAATTCGAGCCAGCGGGTCAGTTGGTCGAAGGCGATGGCCGACCTGACGTGGCCCACGTGCGGCATTCCTTGGACGGTGGCCCCGCAGTAGTACACGCTGGCCTTGCCGTCTTCGAGGGGAACGAAGTCGCGGACTTCGGCGGAGGCGGTGTCATAGAAGCGCAGGGTCACCGCTCCAGATTAGCCGATGACGCGGCGTGACCTGCCTAGTTGCAGTATTCGCCGATCTTGTTGAACTGCACCTTGAGCTTCTCCTGCTGGTCCTGGGTGGCCGCGCCGAGGGACGACGACGCTGCTTCGTCCATGATCGCAGCCATCTCTTTGATGGGGTTGCCGATCTCCGGAGCGAGTTTGCCCGCGATCTCGTGGTAGTGCTCAGCGATCTGTTTGGACTGCTGCTGCTGGTTGCCGTCGGGCTTGAAGGTGTCGTTGTTCAGGAACTCGCAGCTGGCTGTCACGTCCATCGTTTGGGTCCCGCTGCAGCCGCTCAGCAGGAGCGATGCCGCCAAGCCTGCGGACACCATAGCGGAACGCACGACGCCGGAACGTGGCTTAACCATGTGGCGCACCTTTTGCGGGACCGGGCTCGGTTGCCGTCGTCTCGTGTCCGGAGACCGGGTACACCAGGGCCGTGGCAACAGCGGAGATACCTTCGCCGCGACCGGTGAAGCCGAGTCCGTCGCTGGTGGTTGCCGTGACACTGATCGGCGCGCCGGCAGCTTCGCTCAGGACCCTCTGGGATTCTTCCCGGCGCGGACCAAACTTGGGACGGTTGGCCACGAACTGCACTGCCACGTTGCCGATCTCGAATCCGGCCGCGCGCACAATGCGTGCCGCTTCGCCAAGGAGCTTGACCCCTGAGGCACCTGCGAACTCGGGGCGGTCAGTGCCGAAGTGGGTGCCCAGGTCACCAATGCCACACGCGGAAAAGAGTGCGTCGGCAGCGGCGTGAGCAACGCAATCGCCGTCGGAATGCCCTGAAAGCCCCCGTTCGCCTTCCCAGAAAAGCCCGCCCAACCACAGCGGCTGGGGGTCATCTTCTGCCGCAAATGCGTGGACATCGATACCAACGCCCGTGCGGGGAAGCACCATGTTCTGGTTAGGAGTCATCAGCCTTCCACCCAACGAATTCCCAGCGGCCCTTCCAGCAATCCCTCGGCAATGATGAGATCCAAGGGCGTGGTGATCTTGAGCGACTGGCTGGCCCCGCGGACAGCATGGACCGGAACCCCGAGGAGCTCCACCAGCATGGCGTCGTCGGTGACAGCTGCGGATTGCTTGTCGTCGAAGAGACCGGCAGCTTCGTGAGCCCTCCGCAGGACCGCCAATTCGAAACCCTGCGGGGTCTGAACGGCGCGGAGATGCTCCCGGGGAGCTGTTCCCGTGACAATTTCCGGAGCGATGGAGGAGTCTGAGCCGTTCGTCTCGGCAACAGTTTTGATGGTGTCCACCACAGGCATGGTGGGAATGACGGCCTTGGCGCCCGAGGCCAGGGCATCGGCGACGCGCTGGAAAACCCGCTCGGGGGTAAGGGCACGTGCGGCGTCGTGGACCAGGACCAGTTCGGTTCCGTCCTCCAAAGCAGCCATGGCAGCCCGGACGGAATCCGCGCGGGAGGAACCGCCGTCGACCACCGAAATTTCGGGGCCGCCGTCCACCAGGTCAATGGTGAACTCGGAGATTGATTCGCGCAGCGCCGTGTCCCCCTTGGGCACGGCGACGCAGATCTGGCGCGCGACATCAGATGCAACCACCCCACGGAGGGCATGCATCAGGATGGTTTCACCACCCAGCGGAACCTGGGCTTTGGGCATGCCGTAACCGAGGCGTTCACCGGAGCCGGCAGCAACCACGATCACGGCCGTGACGGCGCGCTTGGAAGGAATACTCATGCGCCCAAGATTACTGGGAAAGTACTTGAAGACGCCCCAACATACTCGATTTCCAGGTATCTCCGGCAGTATTCGGGCAAAAAGAAACCCGGCGGCGCTTTCGCACCACCGGGCTCAATTCTTAGGAAGCCAAGACCTCGTCGAGAACGCTTGCAGCCTTCTCTTCGTCTGTCTTCTCAGCCAGGGCCAGTTCTGAAATCAGAATCTGCCGCGCCTTGGCCAGCATCCGCTTCTCACCTGCGGAAAGGCCGCGATCGTGATCACGACGCCAAAGATCGCGAACGACCTCTGCCACCTTGATGACATCGCCTGAAGCAAGCTTCTCCAGGTTCGCCTTGTAACGACGTGACCAGTTGGTAGGCTCTTCAGTGAACTCGGCGCGGAGAACGTCAAATACGTGCTCCAAGCCTTCTTTGCCCACTACGTCCCGGACCCCAACAAGGTCAACATTCTCTGCTGGAACTTCAATGGTCAGATCACCCTGAGCCACCTTGAGCTTGAGATACATCTTCTCTTCGCCCTTGATGGTGCGCATCTTGATTTCCTCAATTTTTGCTGCACCGTGGTGAGGGTAAACTACTGTCTCGCCGACCTCAAAAACCATGTGGACTTTCCCCTTTCCCGCAGATTAGTCTATCACGATTAAGGCATACGACTGGCATCGGACAGGGCCTTCTCCCGCGCCAATAAAGGGAATAAGGCCTTAAACGACTTCCTCCAAGGTCTTGACGTATTCGGGGAAAGATGCTTGGAGCAAGCAATGTGCGAGCAAGATCTCCTTCGTTGGTGGCGCCACATAGCCTTCCCGAATCCATATTTCCGGGGGTTTGCCGATAGGCTATGGCTGAAAAGTGTTCCAATGACTCTTGAGGAGTAGGTGTCGTGCGCAATACTGCGATGAACCCTGTCCAGCGCGGCAAGCTGGCAATTGCGGCGGCTGCAATCGGCGTCGGTCTTCTGTCCGTCACCGGCTGTGGATTCGTCAACGCCCAGCAGACTACCCACCAGTACTCGGCATCGGACGGGATCAAAGCTGATCTCGGTCCCCTGCAGTTGCGCAACATCCTGATTGTTGCCTCGGGCGAGAACGAGCCCGGCCGCGTTATCGGCGCCGTATTCAACACCTCCGCCACCGACGCGACCCTCACCATGAGTGGTGCCAACGGCGCACAGACTGAAATCCCGGTCAAGGCCAATGGGGAGACATTCCTGAACGACACAGCGGACGCAGCAATCCTCAGCACCGCCGGTGTCATCCCCGGTGGCCTGGTCCCGATCACCGTCCGCAGCGGTTCCGACTCAGCTACCGTCAACGTTCCGGTGCTTGACGGCACGCTGCCCGAGTACGCCAAGTACCTGCCCACCACGCCGACCCCGACGGCAACGCCGACGTCGACTTCCACGGCTACGTCCTCGGAGGCTCCGGCCGCCGGCCACTAGCAGGCAGCAAGCCACAAGCGATACACATAAGGAAGGGTCCCGCCGCGGCGGGACCCTTCCTTATGTGTGTGTAGCTGCCGACCCCGACGACACCCAAATTTGCCCGGGCCACCCTGCCGGGCGGACGACACCCAAATCCGGGTCGCGTCAGCCGCTTTCCGTGGCGCCAACGAATATGCGCGTCGCCGGTAAGGAAAGCTTTACGGCTCGAACTTGTAACCCAAGCCGCGCACTGTG
This sequence comes from Paenarthrobacter sp. GQ52, assembly GCF_059759005.1. NCBI lineage: Bacteria > Bacillati > Actinomycetota > Actinomycetes > Micrococcales > Micrococcaceae > Paenarthrobacter > Paenarthrobacter sp. GQ52. Next base: position 36,610 of record NZ_JCAXEJ010000024.1, on the reverse strand, counting down.
ACCAGGTATCGCGGCACTGAAGGGTCCGGCTCGATCTTGCTGCGAAGCCGCTTCACGTGGACATCGAGCGTCTTGGTGTCCCCCACATAGTCCGAACCCCAGACACGGTCGATTAATTGTCCGCGCGTCAGTACCCTGCCTGAGTTGCGGAGCAGCATCTCCAGCAGCTCGAACTCCTTGAGCGGCAGCGAAACCTGCTCACCGTTGACGCTCACCACGTGGCGTTCGATGTCCATGCGGACAGGACCGGCCTGCACGGTGGACGTAATAAGTTCCTCCGGCTCACCCTGCCGGCGCAGCACCGCGCGGACGCGGGCCACGAGCTCCCGGGAAGAATAGGGCTTGGTGACATAGTCATCCGCGCCAAGCTCCAAGCCAACAACCTTGTCGATTTCCGAGTCCTTGGCCGTCAGCATAATGACGGGGACGCTGGAACGCTGGCGAAGTTGTCGGCACACTTCCGTGCCCGGCGTTCCCGGCAACTGCAGGTCCAGGAGGACAAGGTCGGCACCGTTCCGGTCGAATTCCACCAAGGCGTCGCTGCCGTTGTCCACTACCTCGACGTCAAAACCCTCTTTGCCCAAGAGATAGGACAGGGGGTCGCTGAAGGACTCTTCGTCCTCCACTATCAAAATCCGGCTCAAGCGCTGGCTCCTTGCTCTTGGGCGCCGCTGGCGCCCCCTTGATGATTCACGTGATGGGGTTGTTGAATCGCGTGATGAGGCTCGACGGCGGCAGCAGCCGCCGGAAGTTCGGAAGAGGCGGCCGCAGCGGAAGCCGGAAGGCCGGCGTCGTCGTCCTGTCCTTCCATCTCGGGCAAGCGGATGGTGAAGGTGGATCCTTGGCCGGGCTGGGACCACACGGTTACCTCGCCGCCATGGTTGGACACCACGTGCTTGACGATGCTGAGCCCTAGGCCCGTGCCACCGGTATGCCGGGACCGTGCCGCGTCGACCCGGTAGAAGCGCTCGAACACGCGCTCCTGGTCCTCCGGCGTTAGTCCCTCACCTTGGTCCGTGACGGAGATGGCGACGACGCCCTCCCGGGTTCGGATGCCGACACCTACACGCGTGTTTTCCGGTGAATAGCGAATGGCGTTGTCGATCAGGTTGCGGAGGGCCGTCACCAGGAGGTCGCGGTCGCCGAAAACCAGCGACTCAGAGTGCCCGCCCACCACGATCTGGATATTCTTGCTCTCAGCCGGCAGCTGCGAGCGGTCCACGGCCTCGGTGATCACCGTATTGATATCCACCGCGTGACCTTGCTGGGCAACGTTGGCGCCCTGCAAGCGGGAAAGTTCGATGATGTCCTGGACCAAGGCCGCCAGCCGGCCGGACTCCTTGTGCATGCGCTTGGCGAACCTGCGCACGGCTTCCTCGTCATCAGGCGACGCTTCCAAGGCCTCGGCCAGGAGCGAGATGGCGCCGACGGGTGTCTTGAGTTCGTGGGACACGTTGGCCACGAAGTCGTTGCGGATCTCCTCGGTACGGGTGATCTCAGTGCGGTCGTCGGCCAGAAGCACGATGTATTCCCAACCGAGCATGGCTGCCCGGACCTGGACCACAATAGTGCCCTTGCCCAGCGGGCCACGCGGGAGTTCGTACTGTTCCTCCAGGATCACGCCGTCCCGGCGGACCTTCGCGGTCATGTCCAGGAGTTGCTTATGCACCACTGTGTGGCCACGCACCAGGCCATACGCATACGCTGCCGGACTCGCACGGACAACGCCGTCGATGGCGTCCACCACGACAAAGGCGCGCCCGACGACGGCAAGTACTTCCGCCGCGCCCTCAGGAAGCAGGGGCTCAGTAACGTCCAGGTCCACGATGCTGCGTTGCCGCTCGCTGATCCTGAATGCGAGCATGCCAAAGACGCCCAACGACAGGCCTACGAGACCTGCGACGACACCTATGAGCAATGGATCCACGTGTCCAGCTTATGCTGTGGAAACACGGGCAAGCAGTGATCCGGCGCCAAACGCCGACGGTTCAACTAACGTTCATCTAAAGGAGCCGAACAGTTCACTGGCCCCTGACACAGTTACTGGTTGGACTGTCAATGGTTTTGAGATCCGACCCCCATCATGGGAACAGGATTTCCAAGGAAAGGACGCCTTAGTGCGCAAGGTTTTTCAGGAGGAGCTCACCCAGGTAGGTGACGACCTCATCGAGATCTCCAAGCTGGTTCACGAAGCAATCACGAAGGCTACTACGTCTTTCGAAGGTGCCGACGTGGATCTTGCCCAGGACGTCATCGCGGCAGATGCCCGGATCGACTTCCTGCAGAACAGCCTCGACGAGCGCGCCATCGACATCCTTGCCCTGCAGGGTCCTGTCGCCAGCGACCTCCGCATGATTGTGGGTTCGCTGCGTATGAGCGCGTCTCTGGAACGCATGGGTGACCTTGCCCGCCACGTTGCCCAGTTGGCGCGCCTGCGCTACCCGGCCACCGTGATCCCCGCTTCGCTGACCCAGACCTTCAAGGCCATGGCCCAGCACGACATCGAGATCACCGCCAAGGTGATTGAACTTCTGGAGACCCGCGATCTTGAGGTTGCCCGCGACATCCTCAAGATCAACATCGCAGTGGACGACCTCCACCTCAGCGTCTTCAAGGCCATCGCCTCCCCCGAGTGGAATGAGAGCCCCTCCACCACCGTGGACGTTGCCCTTGCAAGCCGCTACTTCGAGCGCTTCGCCGACCACGGCGTCTCGGTCGCCCGCAAGGTCACCTACCTGGTGACGGGCGAATGGCAGCCTGAAGGCTTCTAGCCCTGAATTAATTACGACGGCGGCCGGTCACCATTGGTGACCGGCCGCCTGCCTTTAACTGCGGCGCAGCGCGTTCTTCGGCCGGAATGCGTCTAAGGGAGGAACGACCGAGCATCCGGCGAAGAACCGCGAAGCCTTATTTTTTGCCTTGGTTGGCCACTGCGAGGATGGCCTGTGCCGCTGCGTCGGGGTCCAGGTAGGTTCCGCCCGGGTTGATGGGCTGGAAGTCCTCATCCAGTTCATAGACCAGCGGGATGCCCGTGGGGATGTTCAGCCCGGCGATGGCGTCGTCGCTGATGCCGTCCAGGTGCTTCACGAGGGCACGCAGGGAGTTGCCGTGGGCGGTGACCAGGACGGTCTTGCCGGCCTTGAGGTCTTCCTTGATGTCCGATTCCCAGTAAGGGAGCAGGCGTACCAGGACGTCCTTGAGGCACTCAGTGCGCGGCAGGGCGTCGCCAAGATCCTTGTAGCGGACGTCGTGTGCCTGGGAGAATTCGCTGTCGTCGGACAGGGGCGGCGGCGGGGTGTCGTAGCTGCGGCGCCATTCCATGAACTGCTCTTCGCCGTATTCGGCCAGGGTCTGGGCCTTGTCCTTGCCCTGCAGGGCGCCGTAGTGGCGCTCGTTCAGGCGCCAGTCGCGCTTGACGGGGATCCAACCGCGGTCGGCCTTGTCCAAGGCCATGTTGGCAGTGTTGATGGCACGCTTCAGGAGCGAGGTGTAGAGGACGTCCGGGAGGATCGCATTCTCAACCAGGAGCTCTCCACCGCGCACTGCTTCTTCGCGGCCTTGATCGTTCAGGTCAACGTCCACCCAACCGGTGAACAGGTTCTTGGCGTTCCATTCGCTGTGGCCATGGCGCAGCAGAATCAGCTTGTAAGTCATGGTTTTCATCCTAGCCGAGCAGTTACATGCCCTGCCCGGCGTTACGTCCGGCAACGAACGCCGCGGACTGAAGCAGGCAGGGATAAAGTGGGGGCCGTGGTGCAAAAAGCGGAACGGGTGGGCTCTCCCCGCAGTCGGGGCGGAAAGCCCGTTGGCAACATCACGCGGGGCACCACGAATCCCAACCGCATGCGCCGCTTGGACCGCTGGTTGGCGGGACCCCAGGCATGGCGGCTGCGCGCCGCCGTCGACCCCCTTGTTGTGGACCTTGGCTATGGTGCCTCGCCGACCACCGCCGTCGAGCTTTTCGAACGGCTGCAAGCCGTGCGGCCGGATGTCAGGGTCTGCGGAATCGAGATTGAACCGGAGCGCGTACGAACTGCCAAGTCACTGGAGCGGCCCGGGCTGAGCTTCCATATAGGCGGCTTCGAAGTCCCTGTACCCGGTGACCCGGTGTTGGTGCGGGCATTCAACGTGCTGCGGCAATATGAGGAAGCGGACGTCGCCGGGATTTGGCGATTGGTGCAGTCGCGCCTGGCACCCGGCGGTCTGTTCATTGACGGCACCTGCGACGAAATCGGACGGCGCGTCACATGGGTCGCTTTGGATGCGGAGCGCCCGTTGAGCCTCAGTTTTTCCGTGCGGTTCGGCAGTTTTGAGCTGCCGTCGGAGGTGGCAGAGCGGCTGCCCAAGGCCCTGATTCACAGGAATGTGCCGGGCGAACCGATCAATGCGTTCCTGCAGGCCATGGATAAGGCGTGGCTGGAAGCGGCACCCTTGGCGTCGTTCGGAAACCGGCAGCGCTGGACGGGCATGTGCCGTTCACTGCGCGACGCCGGATGGCCGCTCCAGGATGGTCCGGCAAGGTGGCGTCTAGGCGAAGTTACCGTGGCATGGGACGCCGTAGCGCCAAGCTAAGGCCGATTTACCAGTAGTGCCTTTACCAGGGGCCGTACGGACCGACATTTCGGTTGCCGCCACTGCCGGCCTCACGCACGGCGGGACGGACATCGGCAAGGTAGACGCAGGCTGCGGTGACGGCAGCAATGCCGAACAAACCCAAGCCGCTGCCGCCGGTGAGGACGGTCAGGGCGCCGATCGCAAGCGCCACTCCGGTGAGGGCAAGCCAGAAGGTCTTGGTGCGCTTGGAAGCCGCCACGAAGAGCGTCGGCTTATGGCGCAGGCAGTCCGCGAAGGCCCAAAGTTCCAAGGCAAGGGCAACCAAGCCAAGGATGAAGTACACCGCGTTGGTGACAATCGCGATCAAGAATTTTCCGTCCACGCTCTCCAGCCTAACCGTCCAGCGACTTCAGCGCTTGCTCAAGGTCGGACCAGAGGTCCTCCACGTTCTCGATCCCGACACTCAACCGGACCAGATTCTCCGGAACGCTGAGCGGCTCGGCCGTGTGCCGGCGTCGGCGTTCAATCAGCGATTCGACCCCACCCAGGGACGTCGCCGGAAGCCAGAGCTGCAATGCGCGAACCAATTCGTCTGCGGCTTCGGCACCGCTGCGTTGTTCGTCGCCGGCGATTTGGATACAGAGAATGGAACCGAAACCCTTCATCTGCTCCTTGGCACGTTGATGGCCCGGGTCCGTCGGGAGGCCGGGGAACCGGATGGCTTCCACGCGGGGGTGGCTGCTGAGACGTTCGGCGAGGGTTGATGCGGAGGCTTGGGAACGCTCGATCCGCAGCGCCAAGGTACGGAGGCCGCGCAGTGCCAGCCAGGCCTCGAAGGGTCCGGCGATACCCCCGTGGATGATCCGGTGGTGTAGCAGGGTGGCGCGCAGTTCCGGATTGGACGTCACCAACGCACCAAGGACAACGTCCGAATGCCCGGCCAGGTACTTGGTCACCGAGTGAAGCACGACGTCGGAACCCAGGCTGAGGGGCTGCTGCACCAAAGGCGTGGAGAAGGTGTTGTCCGTGACCACGATCGCGCCAACTGCGTGTGCGGCCTCAGTGAGCGCGCGGACGTCGGCGATGCCGAGCATCGGGTTGGTGGGGCTTTCCAGCCAGAGCAGGTCCGCGTTCTTGCCATTTTCAGGGCTGATGAGCGCCTTCACTGCGTCCGTATCCGTGATGTCCACGGTGCGAAGTTCAAGGAAACCCTTCTCGGCCAATTCAGTGGCCATGACCAGGGAACCTGCGTAACTGTGCGAGGGCATTACCACCACACCGCCGGCAGGAACAAGCGACAACGCTGAGCTGACCGCTGCCAGGCCGGACGCATAGAGCAGGCCCGGTAGGGTGGCGCCTTCCAGTTTGGCCAGCGCGTCCTCGAAGGGATCCCAGGTGGGGTTCGCGTAGCGCCCGTAACCGCGGTCTCCTTCGCCTAACGAGCCTGTTCCGAAGTATGTGGAGGACAGGACGATGGGAGGATTCACCGGCTCGTCATGGGCGCGGTCAGGGCGGCCGGCTGCAACTACGACGGTTTCCGGAGACAAATCGGCGGCGTGCTGATCGGAAAGGCTCATGGTTTCAGCGTAGTCGTGGGCAATGCTGTGGATAAAAGGCGTCTCGTATGCCGGTGATCGGTAGGCTAGTCGAGTGAGTATTAAGAGCCCAGGCCTTTTCATTGCCTTTGAAGGCGGAGACGGAGCGGGCAAGTCCACGCAGGCAGCCCGGCTCTCGGACGCCCTCGAGTCACGGGGGCTTTCCGTGCTGCGCACCCGCGAGCCAGGCGGCACCCCCATCGGAGAGAAACTGCGTTCGCTTGTCCTGGACCACGGGCACGGCACCATCGATCCCCGCACCGAAGCCCTCATGTTCGCGGCCGCCCGCGCAGCCCATGCCAGCCAGGTGATTCGTCCAGCACTGGCCGACGGAACCGTTGTCATTACGGACCGCTACATTGATTCGTCCGTTGCCTATCAGGGTGCTGGCCGCGGCCTCGGCGCCGAGGGCGTTTTGTCACTCAACGAATGGGCCACCGAAGGCCTGCATCCGGACCTGACGGTACTGCTCGACGTCGACCCCTCCGATGGCCGCCAACGCCGCACCGCAGGGGACGCCACCGAGGACAGGCTGGAGTCTGAGCCTGACGAGTTCCATTCCGCCATCCGGCACGCTTTCCTGGACCTTGCAGCAGCTTCACCGACCAGCTATCTGGTGCTGCCCGCCAAGGCCGACATTGAAACGTTGGCCGCCCGGATTTTGGAGCGGGTGGAGTCGCTGATCGTTGACAACGGCGTGCTAGTAGTGGGCGAAACGACTTCGGGCGACCGCCCGTGAGCGTCTGGGACGACCTCCAAGGGCAAGCGCCAGTGGTTGCCCAACTCAAGCAGGCGGCGCAGGGCGAGACCGGACTTACCCATGCCTGGCTCTTCACCGGACCGCCCGGATCCGGCCGTTCGAACGCTGCCAAGGCCTTCGCCGCCGCCTTGAACTGCGAGCAGGACGACGTCACCATGCGTGGCTGCGGCGACTGCGCGGCATGCCACACGATCCTCGGTGAGACGCACTCTGACGTGACGTTCGTGCGCACCGAGAAGGTCACCATCACCATCGATGAAGCCCGCGAACTCGTGTCCAAAGCAGGCGACCGGCCGGCAACGGGACGGTGGCGGATCATCGTGGTGGAGGACGCTGACCGCATGGCCGAGCGCACCACCAACGTTCTGCTGAAAGCCATCGAGGAACCCACTCCCAGGACTATCTGGATGCTGTGTGCGCCCTCCCCCGCCGACGTCCTGGTCACCATCCGTTCGCGATGCCGTCCCGTGAGCCTGCGACTGCCGCCAGCTTCCGACGTCGCTGACCTTTTGGTGAGGCGCGACGGCGTCGAACGCCAACTCGCCGACCGTGCGGCGCGGGCCGCGCAAAGCCATATAGGGATTGCCAGGCGCTTGGCCCGCGACGCCGATGCGCGGCAACGTCGGATGGATACCGTTCGTATCCCGCTTGGCCTGCGAGGCGTCACCGCTGCCGTGATGATGGCCGAAAAGTTGGTCAAGATCGCCACCGAAGAAGCCAACAGCTCCAACGACGAACGCGACGCCGCAGAGAAGATCGCACTCCTGGCGAGCCTGGGCGCTCCCGAATCCGGCACCCTCCCACCGTCCATGCGTAGCCAGGTCAAGCAACTTGAGGACGACCAGAAACGGCGCGCCAAGCGCTCCATCACTGACTCGTTGGACCGCACGCTGACGGATCTGCTGTCCTTTTACCGGGACGTCCTGATCATCCAACTGGGGAACGCAGTGGAACTGGTCAACGTTGAACTCAAGAGCGAACTGGAAGAATTCGCGGGCCATTCAACGCCGGAAACCACCCTGGCCCGGATGGACGCCATCAACAAGGCCCGTGTCCGAATCACCACCACCAACGTGGCGCCGCTATTGGCGGTCGAGTCCATGGCCACGAGCCTCATCCAGCAATAGGAGAATGCATGAAGTCCGCACCCCGCCGGTCCGCCGGTACCCCTTCAAGGGACCGGTCTGCCCAGCTTGATGCGGGTGGTGGTTCGGCAAGCCGGGGTGTTGCGGGGCGTGGGCCCCGCCGCGGGTTTGCGGCGCTATGCGTTGCCCTTGCTTCCATGCTGGTACTCAGCGCCTGCACCCTTCCGTTCCTGCCAACCCCAACAGCCAAGCCCTCCACCAGCACAGTTGATCCGTCCATCGCTGCCTCAGCTCCTGAAGGCTTGGAAAAGTTCTACTCGCAATCCGTGGAGTGGAACTCGTGCGAGGATGGCTACCACTGCGGCAAGGTCCAGGTGCCTAAGGACTACGCTAATCCGGCTTCCGGGGACATCACGCTTTCCGTCATCAAGTTGCCCAGCACCGGGAACAAGCAAGGGTCCATCCTGGTCAACCCCGGCGGACCTGGTGGTTCCGGCGTCGATTTCATCAAGGATGCCGGCAACACCCACTTCACCGAGAAGCTGCGGGCAAACTACGATGTGGTCGGTTTTGATCCCCGGGGCGTGGGCCGCTCCGCTCCTGTGACCTGCATGACCGACGCCGAACGTGACGCCGCGCGCGAAAAAGTGTTCCGCAAGAACACCGACGAAGGACTGGCTGCCGCACTTGCCTTTAACAAAGCCTTCGCTGAGCAGTGCGCCCAGCAGACCGGTGATGTCTTGGGCCATATCGATACCGTGAGCGCCGCCAAGGACCTGGACATCCTGCGCGCCGTAGCGAACGATGCCAAACTCAACTACTTGGGCTTCTCCTACGGCACGTTCCTCGGATCCACCTACGCTTCGCTCTTCCCGGACAACGTGGGCCGCGTGGTCCTTGACGGCGCCGTGGATCCAGCCAACAGCAACGAGGAACTGACAGCCGGCCAGGCACGCGCCTTCGAAAGGGCCCTCCGCACTTATGTGGCCAGCTGCCAGGGACAACAACAGTGTCCTTTGAGCGGATCCGTGGACAACGGTGTTCAGGAAATCCGTGATCTCATCAACGCCGTTGACCAGAATCCCCAAACCGCCAAGGACGGGCGTTTGGTGACGGCCAACGACTTCGTCAACGGCCTCATTCTTCCCCTCTACAACGATCAAAGCTGGCCGGCCCTGACCCAGGCCCTGGAGAGCGCCTTCTCCGGTGACGTCTCCCAGATGATGCGGCTTGCGGACTTGGGTGCAGACCGCGACCCCAACGGCACATACAGCTCCAATTCCGCTTTCGCGTTCCAGGCCATCAACTGCCTGGACTATCCGATGGTTACGGACACTGCCGGCATGCGGGCGGAGGAAGTCCGTCTTTTGCAGGACTCCCCCACATTCGGTGCGTTCTTCGCCTACGGCGGTGTCACCTGCAAGGACTGGCCCTACCCCAGCACCCGCACCCCGGCCCCGGTGGAATACAACGGATCTGCGCCCATTGTGGTGGTGGGAACCACTGGTGATCCTGCCACCCCGCTCGAGTGGTCCCAGTCGCTGCGCAAGCAGCTTGAGAATGCTTCCCTCGTCACGTGGGAAGGTGAGGGGCACACAGCCTACGGCCGCGCGAACACGTGCGTCAGCACCGCCGTCGACGACTACTTCGTAGACGGAAAGCTGCCGCAGGACGGCCTCACATGTTAGAGGATCCTGGCTTCCCGCTTCTCCACCAGGAGCGGGAGCTGCTTGATGGAATCCACGACGACGGTGGCTCCGGCCGCGCGTAGCGTCGCCTCCGAGTGCGAGCCGGTCAGGACGCCCGCCACGAGAGACGCTCCGGAACGAACGCCCGAAAGCATGTCAGAGCTGGTATCGCCCACCACTGCCACCTCCCGCACATCATCGAGGTCCAGTGCCAGCACGGCTGTCAGAATCATGTCCGGGTACGGACGCCCACGCCCGGCATCGGCAGGGCAGAGGCTAAGGTCCGCCAGGCCCATCCACCCGAGCGATTCAAGCACCATGTTTTGTGTGTGGCGGCCGAATCCCGTAGCCAGGCAAACCTGCATGCCGGACTCACGCATCCACAGAATGGCGTCTTCCGCCCCGGCAATGGCGCGTATACCGCCGTCCTCAATGAGCTCGTCATAGGTTTTTTCGAAGATTTTGTTTGCGCTTTCGGCCACCGCGGGATCCTCGAAGAGGTGGCTGAAGACAGTCAATTTCGAGAAGCCCATGGTGTCCCGGGCATAGCCGAGCATGCTCTCGAACCGGGTGCTACCCGGTTCGATGCCGTGCTCCACAAGTGCCTTGGACATGGCCCGCTCTGTGCGGCCATCATCGGTGATGGTGGTTCCCACCATGTCCACGACGGCTAGCCTCAGTCGGTTCGGTGCATGGCTGTCGTCCCTGCTAATTTCGTTCCCGTTCAACGCGTCCCCGGTCATGGAGCGGCTCCTTCAGCTTGTTACGCGACTTCGCTTGTATGCATGGCGGATGGATCTCACCACAGTTGATTCCCCAGCTTCCGGCTGCCGGGAAACCACTGCCTGAACCCGGTCCGACGCGCGGGTGAACATCCCCGCAACGGCCGCCACTGCCCTCGTTTTGACCCGGGCGCGGTGCCTCTATTACAGTTATGTCTTGCGTGATCGCCCGGGAAACCGGTGATGAACGCGGTGCTTCCTTAGCTCAGTCGGTAGAGCGTTTCACTCGTAATGAAAAGGTCATCAGTTCGATTCTGATAGGAAGCTCGGTAGAGAACCCCTGGAAATCAAGGATTTCCGGGGGTTCTTCTTTTCTGTGCTCATACGCCTGCTGTAGTCGAAATAGCGAACATTGCCGGAATTCCGCGATATGTGCGAAATATTGAACAACTGGGAATTCTTGCCATATGATCGATATATGGAACACGCTGAGGCGACCCCCTTCTACCGCGCTGTCGACGGGCCTTCCCTGGGGCGCGCGATCAGCGAGACACGCAAAGAAGCCGGACTGACCCAGCAGGAGCTTGCCGGGCGGCTAAAGGTCACTAGGGGAACGATCGTCCGGCTGGAGCGAGGAGAAGCCGTATCCCTCGTGGTCGCCATGAACGCCATCAGGACTCTCGGCCGGGACGTGGCACTGGTACCCCGGTTCTCGAAGCTTCAGATCCGCCCATGAATCCAAGGAAAAAACTCAACGTCGCCGGAGGGACAGGTACGCTCGCGCCTACTATTCCCTCACGCTCCTCGACGGCGGTGAAGTGCGCCTTGCCCCGCTATACGATGTGGCTCCCACCTTGCTGCTATATGCACCAAGCAACAACGCGGGCCACACCGTTGGCGGGCAGATCCGGCTGGGCTATATAACTCTGGAACACTTGATTCGTGAGGGTGTGGCTTGGGGCATGCACGATGAGGACTCGCGACAAACAGCAGTCTATTGAGCGGCGGCCCGGCAAGGCGGCAATGACCCCAGCAGCCTAGCCAACCAGGGCCCGGTACCGGGAGCGGCGCCCTTGGCCATCCGTCCTGCCCCGGTTGGCCAGGACGTGAAGTTCGACGGCTATCACGTCACCCAGGCGGCGGCAGAACTCAACCGGTTCGGCCGCAGCATCAGGGCCCTCCTCCATCACCATGTCCACCACGCCACTGGCCGCGAGCGCAGCTGCGGTAATGCCCTGACTTTCTGCGAGCGCTGCGGCGTGCACAGTAGTCCGGTGCACTATTGCGCTGGCGCCTTCGGGTGGGAGCGGGGCGAGCCAGGCGTTCCGTGCGGCGATGGTCCGGTCGGCGGGCAGGAGGGCGAGTGCCCCTCCCCCGGTCCCTTGCCCCAGCAGGACTGACAGCGTAGGGGTTGCCAAGCCGAGGAGGTCGTATAGGGACCGGGCGATCTCGGCGGCGAGCCCACCTTCTTCGGCGTCCTTGGACAACGCCGCTCCAGGCGTGTCGATGATCGTAACAAGTGGAATGCGGAGTTCCTTGGCCAAACGCATCCCGCGTCGGGCATCGCGCAATGACGCCGGCCCCATCACATTGTTCCGTTGATGGCCCACCACCACACAGGATGTGGTCCCGAATCGGGCAAGAGCTACCAGCATTCCGTCGTCCTTGGTGCCATCCCCCGCACCGCGCAGCAACACCACGCTGCGAGCGGAGTGTTGAAGGAGTTCGCTTGTGGATGGCCTCTGAGTGTCCCGCGAGCGGACTACGGAGTCCCAGGCAGTTCCCTCGGCGGGTTCGGAGAGTTCGCCGAGGCTGGTTGTCTGCGCACCAACGAAGTCCTCAGTCGGCCGCAAAAGGTCCAGCACCCGTCCGAAGTAGTCCCGGACCCCTTCGGGCGGAACCACGGCATCAACCAGCCCATGATCGAACAGGTTCTCCGCGATCTGGACCCCGGAGGGGAAGGCTTCACCGTGCAGGGCCTCATAGACACGCGGTCCAAGGAATCCTAAAAGTGCCCCCGGCTCCGCAGCGGTGACGTGTCCCAGTGATCCCCACGACGCCATGACCCCGCCGGTGGTCGGGTGCCGCAGGTACACCAGGTACGGCAGTCCTGCAGTGCGATGCGCCTGCACTGCGGCCACGATTTCTACCATGGCCAGGAACGCATTGGTTCCCTCCTGCATGCGGGTCCCTCCGGATGCCGGCATTGCCACCAACGGCAGCCCAAGGTCCGTGGCGCGTTCGACGGCGGCTACCAGCCTTTGCGCTGCATCCCGCCCGATTGACCCGGCAAGGAAAGCAAAGTCGGACACCACGACGGCGATGCGATGGTTCCGTATGCGTCCTTCGCCTGTGAGGACAGATTCGTCACTGCCGGATTTCTCCCGGGCCGTGGTCAGGTCGGCAGCGTACCCGGCGTTGGCAGAGCCAGCCACCCCCCGAACCGGACCATCCCAGGAAACGTATGTCCCGGCGTCGAGGACGTGATCCAGCAGTTCGTGGGCACCGAGCCGCCGGTGCGTGGCAGTGGCCGCCATTCAGCCCACCTCCGTTGAGGCCAGCCACTCCCGGACACCGTCGCCGTGCTGGTTCAGTAGCGGCGGGGCGGTGTGGGAGCGGCGGGTGGATTCGGCACCGGCGGCATTGTCGAAGAAGCGAAGCGGTGGCCCCGGCAAAGTCACAGATCCCAGGCGTGGATGCTCGACGTCTACCAACAACCCTTGGGATACCAGTTGCGGCCATTCATAGACTTCCTTGAGGGTGCGCACTTTACCGGCAGGAACTCCGGCGGCTTCAAGCTTGGCGAGCAGCGGCTCTGCGTCGTAGTCTGCGAACGCGGTCTCCACCACTTCAATGATGCGGGTCCGGTTACGGACCCGGTCGGCGTTGGTGTTGAGGCCGTTGGTGTCGATGCCGAAAGCGGAGGTAAAAGCAGCCCATAGCTTTTCGCTGCCGACACTGATCTGGACACTCCCATCCCGGCATCGGAACAGGCCGTAGGGTGCGATGGATGGGTGATGGTTGCCCTGAGCCTCAGGTTCCTCCCCTGCGACTGTGACCTTGGTGCCTTGGAACGCGTGAACCCCAACGAGCGATGCCAGCAGCGAGGTTCGAACCACTTGCCCCCGGCCGGTGTGTTCACGCTCCAACAGGGCGGCCACCACCCCGTACGCCCCATACATGCCGGAGAGCAGATCTGCGATGGGCACCCCAACGCGCTGTGGATCGTCAGGACCGGATCCCGTCAGCGACATCAGCCCGGCCTCGCCTTGAAGAATCTGATCGTAGCCGCTGCGGTGCGACTCCGGGCCGTCGTGGCCGAAGCCCGTGATGGACAAGATGACCAGGCGCGGGTTGATGCTGTGCATGGCATCAGTGCTGAAGCCGAGCCGTTCCAGGACACCGGGCCGGAAGTTCTCCACCACAACGTCGGCCCGCTCCAGGAGCTGGCGGAGGACGGTTTGGCCGTCCTCGCTCTTGAGGTCCAGTGCCAGGGATTCCTTGTTGCGGTTGCAGGACATGAAGTACGTGGCCTGCGGCTCGTCCTCGGGTCCCACAAAGGGCGGTCCCCAGCCCCTTGTGTCATCGCCGGAGCCTGGGTTTTCTATCTTGATGACCCTCGCTCCGAGGTCTCCCATCATCATGGCAGCGTGCGGGCCTGCGAGCGCCCGGCTGAGGTCCACCACCAACCTCCCTGCGAGGGGACCGTCGGCTGCCTGGAGAACAGGGGCTGTTTCTGTCAGTGCTGAAGTCATGGAGTTCCTTGATATGTAGTTCAGTTGCCCAGCCGGGACAGAAGGACGGCGACGGCGGCAGAGACTCCTCCTGCCAGCGACCCTTCCAGCTCGGGAGCGAAGAACGGTGAGTGGTTGACGGGGACGGGGCCCGGCCCTTCGTGGCCGGCTGTGGGGGTGCCGCCGAACATCCAGAACACGGAAGGCACTCCAATGGCGGTGCCCAAGTGCCCAAAGTCCTCGCTGCCCATCATCGGTGGGGTGATTTCGACAGCTTCGGTCCCCAGTGCAAGTCGCAGGGCCTCCACAACGGAAGGAACGGCGTCGGGATCGTTAAAGCACTGCGGGAAGCGGTACATTTCCTCGATGTCCGGTTGCGGCGCTCCGGAGGCGGCGGCTTCTGCCACAATGATGCGGCGGACTGCGGCGAGAACCTGGCTGCGGACGTCCTCGTCGAAGGTACGGATGTTGAGGGTGAACTCGGCCGACGCCGGGATGATGTTCTCCTTAAGACCAGCGTGGAAAGTCCCTACGGTCACGACGGCGGACTTCCGCGGGTCCAGCTCACGGGACACGATGCCCTGCAACCGGGTGACCATATGCGCGGCCATGACGATGGGATCGATGGAATCCTGCGGCTGCGAGCCGAGCGACTGCTGGCCGTGGACGGTGACCCTCAGCGAATCCGCCATCGCGGCCACCGGTCCGCTGGAAATGGCGACCGTACCCACAGGCCGGGGCATAACGTGCTGGCCGAAGACCACTTCCGGCCGCGGGGCCTTGTCCCACAGCCCGTCGTCGAGCATCGCAAGTGCACCGGCGGCAGTCTCTTCACCGGGCTGGAAGATCAACACCAGCGTCCCCGACCATGCGTTCAGGTTGCCGGCAAGCACTTCGGCGGCACCCAGCAGGCTGGCCACATGGGTGTCATGGCCGCAGCCATGCATCACCGGGACCGTAGTGCCGTCCGGCAGGGTGCCTGTGTCGGTGCTGGCATATTCCAAGCCGGTGGCTTCTTCAATGGGCAGGCCATCCGAGTCGGCCCGGAAGGCCACCACGGGACCAGCGCCGTTGCGCAGGATCCCCACAACGCCGGTGCCCCCGCAACGGAAATGCTCAATGCCAAGGCCGTCCAGCTGTTCCTCGATCAGCTTGGCGGTGGCAAACTCCTGCATGGACAGTTCCGGATGTGCGTGGAGGTGCCGGTAGAGGGCATGGAGCTTAGTGGTCTGGTCTGAGTCGAGTCGGAGGGCGGTCACTGTTGAAGTCATGGGTCTTGTCTTCCTCTTGAATTCTGTATTCAGGCTGGCGTGAATTGGCTACTCTTCACGGATTGCAGGTGCCGCAGGGGATT
The DNA here is from genome assembly GCF_059759005.1 of Paenarthrobacter sp. GQ52. Lineage (NCBI taxonomy): Bacteria > Bacillati > Actinomycetota > Actinomycetes > Micrococcales > Micrococcaceae > Paenarthrobacter > Paenarthrobacter sp. GQ52. The sequence continues at coordinate 21,118 of NZ_JCAXEJ010000024.1, read as the reverse complement.
GAGCCCCACGGAAGAACCACGCCAGCAGGATGGTGCCGAGGACAGCGATGGCGGTGGATACCATGGCGAGCGACGGCACCAGCGGCAGCACTACGAAGACGACGACTGCCGAAACCACCAGGGCGAACACAGTGGTGCGGGGCTGCTTCATGGAAACGATGGCCTGCACCAGGACAGCGCCCAGCACGGCGGGCAGTACGTAAAGACGCGTGACGAGCAGTACCGATGGCGGGATGACGCTGATCAGCCAGGTGCCTAACAATCCCACGAAGAGTGCCAGTGAAAACAGGTGCACCACTGCTGCTCCGCAGATGGCAACGACGGCGGCAAGTTCGGCTCGTTTGCTGCCTGCCTTTGCACCGATATTGGTTTGTGCGATCAGTGCCGCGGGGAGCAATTTGCTGGAAATGTTGCCGATCATGAACGCTTGGTACATACCGGCGGGTCCCAAAATCGGGTAGTACGTGAGGGGTTCCACGATCCAAATGATGCCGAAAGTGGCGGCAACGGCGGCGAAAGCGATCCACAACTGGGCGGCACCTATGTCCAGGCCGCCGAAGAACACCAAGTACAACGGACCTGCAAGGGAGATCAAGAGCCCGGCGATCATGGTGATCTGGCCCCAGCGGGAGGTTGTGCGGTTGAAGTCCGCCATGCCAGTGCTGCTGGAGGTGGGAGCGGAAGTGATGGAAGACATTGGGGATGTTCCTTTCGTGCTCAGGGAAATGACGGCGGCAGTCGTTTGCCTCAGGCGCCGACAGCGAAGTAGGCGGCGACCAGTCCGAAGACGATCGAAAAACCGAGCCCCCACTCCCGGAGCCAGCTCCTGCCGAGTCTCTTGGCCAGCAGAAGGCACACCCCCATGACGGCCGCGGAGACAACGAAGGAAAGGACGTGTGTCCCGGACTTGGGCAGTTCAGTGAGCCCGAGGCAGGAGAACGCTCCAATCAGTGCCGCCGCTGGAACAATCGCCATGGCGGCCGGATTCACGGAGCGGATCTTGGCGTCGCCCTTGCGGAGCAGCGGCGTCAGGATCAAGGTAGCGAGCATCCACATGGCGCCACCAATGCTCATGACGAAGAACGCCACGGCAAAAACGCTCTGGGTGTAGCTGGCATCTCCCAGCTTGGCCCCCATCGTGCCCGCGGAAATGCTTGCCGCTGACACCTCGTAGGCCGCTGACCCTATGAGGCCGATCCGCACAAGAACTGCCGGCGCCCCAAAGAGGCCCAATAAAGCGATGGCAACGAGGCACACCGCCAGGGAGGGCCCGATGGCCGATACAGCGCCGGAGCGGAAGGACGTCTTGATGTCCTGCGTGCTCATGTCCACGGAGGGGGCAGCCCGTCTGGTGGCTTTCATGAAGATAACGGACTGAATGATGATCACGCCGAAGACGCCTGCCACGCAGATCCACAGGACGGGGTTGTTGGCGATGGCCATGATGTTGGTGGCGTCGTTGGCGAGCGGTTGAAGAGCCAGGGGTTGGTGCAAGGGAACCTCCCAGGTGTTGGCCCCTCGACAGGTCCTTAACCGGACTACTCTGTGCGGCTTGGGTATGCTAGGGGGCTAATCCTTACCATCGACCAGATCGGCCAATGGGTTACCAACACCCTCCTTTATGAGCCGCATCACAAGCAATAGCTGACGGAATCAGCCGCAAGTTTGGCCGAATCAGTCAAAGCTTGCCTTTGGTTGCTTCGAGGCTTCCGTCGCTTTCTGTGACCGGGCACACTTTCAGGCAGTAGCAATCCAGCAAAGGAGCACCATGCCTGACACCCTTGGCGAGCTGTCCGCCGTCGAACTCTCCGCAGCCATCCGAGACAAAAAGGTTTCGGCGCGCGAAGCCCTGGCCGATCACCTGGAGCGCATTTCCGAGGTCAATCCCGCAATCAACGCCGTGGTAACCCTCGACCCGGAGGGTGCCCAGGCCCTGGCGCTTCGCGCCGACCAACTCACGGCTTCCGGGGCCGCGTTGCCACCCCTCCACGGCCTGCCCATGACACACAAGGACACCAATAACACCGCCGGGATGCGTACCACCCAGGGCTCACTCGCCCTGCGTGACTTTGTTCCCGCCGCCGACGACCTCATCATTGCGCGCTTGAAGGCTGCCGGTGTGGTGAGCACCGGAAAGTCGAACGTTCCCGAGTTTGGTGCGGGCTCCCACACTTTCAACGATCTCTTCGGAACCACTACCAACCCTTACGCTCCCACCCTGAGTGCCGGCGGCAGCAGCGGCGGAGTGGCCGCCGTCGTCGCCGCCCGGGTCCAGAGCATCGGCGACGGCAGCGACATGGGCGGATCGCTCCGTATCCCGGCGTCCTTCTGCAATGTGGTGGGCTTCAGGCCGTCGACGGCGGTGATCCCCATGCCGTCCGACGCCAACGCCTATGCGTGGCTGGGGAGGACTGGACCGATGGCCCGAAGCGTGGAGGACATTGCGTTGTTCATGTCAGTTACGGCAGGCAAGGATCCGCGCGTGCCGCATCCGACAGGGCTGGATCCCGAAGTTTTCCGTGCCAGCCTGGAAACAGACATGCGGGGAGTCCGGATCGGCTGGTCCCGCGACTTTGGCATCGGCGTGCCCGTGGAAGCCGAAATCCTGGAGCATTTGGAACGTCAACTGGCGGTCTACGAGGGCCTTGGAGCAGTCGTGGAAGAAGCCACCCCGGACTTCAGCGAAGCGGACCTGGTGTTCGGCAACACCCGTGCCTTGGACTTCGCCGCGGGCCTTGGGCCGATTCTGGAGCGAGCCGGCGATGTCATCAAGCCTGAGGTGCACTGGAACGTGGAGAAGGGATTCGCCCTCACGGCGCGGGATTTGATTGAAACCGCAGCCGCCCGCAGCCGGTTGGAATTGAGCGTCCAGGATTTCTTTGGCCGGTACGATCTCTTCGCCAGCCCCTGCGCCCAGGTACTCCCCTTCGACGCAACGCTGAGGTACCCCTCTGACATTGCAGGGGTACCTTCGGAGACATACCTGGACTGGATGCGATCGGCTTGCCTCCTGTCCGCGACGGGACTTCCCGTACTCAGCGTTCCGGCCGGGTTCAGCTCCACAGGCCTGCCCATCGGCCTCCAGCTCGCCACCAACCACTATGCGGATATGCAGTTGCTCCGTTATGGCCGTGCCTTCGAGCAGCAGACCGGCTACGCGGCCGTTGCCCCCGTGATGACGGCTGAAGCGGCGCCGCTTACGACGGCGAGCGCATAACCCGTCCCCCGCGTTTGCGGGCGTCGAGAAGGATGGAAACGTCTACGCCGGCTGCGCCCTGAGCCCACTCCGAGTCGGTGATGAAACGGTAGAGGGACGTCATGTCCTCCACGGTCACATCCGCCATGATCTGATAGTCACCGGCGATTGCCACGGCGTAACGGACAGTGTGAAGCTCGGCAAGACTTTGCCCAACGTGCTCAACATGCTGCGGCGAAGCCCGGATCCAAAGGAGTGCTTCGACACCCAGGCCGAAAGATGACGGTTCAACGATCGCCCTCAAATGAACCTGGTTATTGGCCAACAACCATTCACTGCGTCGGCGGGCAGTGGCTTCCGAGACTCCGACTCTGCGTCCCAGCGCTTCGAAGCTCATCCGGCCATCAGCACAAAGTGCATCAACGAGCTCGTTGTCCTGCCGGCTCAGGTCTTGCCGCGGGACCAGGACACCGGAGTCTTGCGTGAGACCCGAGCGGAGGGCCTCCGCCTTGTCTGCGGGCAGAATCTCCGGCCGCCACCCCCTGATGGTCCGGAAATAGCGGAGCACAGGGTAGCTGGTGGAATCCCGCAAGCCGAGGGTAGATGGCAGCTCATCGGACAAGACGTCACCCATGCGTGCCGGCTCAGTGAGGATTTCTGCCACGCAATCGCCGGTTCCGGTGGTGGTGTAGACAAACGTCGTGTCTGCCCGTTGCGACAGAGCGTGGGCGGCTGCCCGCACCGTTCCCGGCATGCACCGCATCTCCACCAGCACCACCGCTTGCTTTGGCCTGATTCCCACCACTGCTACCGCTCCGGACTCCAGGAGCTGGGATCCCCGGCGCGCAACAGTGCGCTCCGCTTCCCCTAAAACGGCAGCGATTTTCCGCCAAGGGCATCGCGGATCCAGTTGCAGCGCCGCAACGATCTGCCGCTCCAATGCGTCAAAAGCCACCATGCCAACTCCGTCCGTCCGCGTCGATCAATTTCAACACAGACTTCGGCGCACTTCGTCACTGTGGTGAGTATCGTCGTCGAGCGTTAACGGCAGGTGCCCCGCCCCCAAGGGGGACGGGGCACCGCGGTAAAACTCGAGGGTTATGCGAAGTCGGAGACTGCCGGGTCCGGACCGATGCGGCCTTCAGCGCCGCGGTCCAAGCCGTTGATGGCCTCGACGTCGGTGGCGTCCAGTGTCACGTTGAGCGCTGCGAAGTTCTCCTGGATGCGGGACTCCGTGACGGACTTGGGGATTACGACGTTGCCGATAGCCAGGTGCCAGGCGATGATGACCTGCGCCGGAGTGGCCTCATGCTTGGCGGCGATCTCAGCCACGGTAGCGCTTTCGAGCAGCTCGCCACCCTGGCCCAGCGGGGACCATGCCTGAGTCAGGATGCCCTTGGAAGCGTTGAATTCGCGGAGGTCGGCCTGATTGAAGAACGGGTGCAGCTCAACCTGGTTGATGGCCGGTACAACACCGGTCTCATCGATGATGTGCTGCAGGCCTTCTTTGGTGAAGTTGGAGACGCCGATGGACTTGACCCGGCCGCGCTTCTTGAGCTCGATGAGGGCTTTCCAAGTGTCCACGTACTTTTCCTGCTTGGGCTGCTGCCAGTGGATCAAGTACAGGTCCAGTGTCTCGAGGCCGAGACGATCCATGGACTCCTCGAAGGCAGCGAGGGTGGATTCGTAGCCCTGGTCGGCGTTCCAGAGTTTGGTGGTGATGAAGATTTCCTCGGCGGAGAGACCAGAGGAAGCAATGGCACGGCCGACGCCTGCCTCGTTGCCGTAGATCTTGGCGGTATCGATGTGGCGGAACCCGGCTTCGAAAGCCTGGCGCACCACCTTTTCGGCTACATCGTCTTCAACTTGCCACACCCCGTAGCCGAGCTGGGGGATGGTGTTGCCGTCGTTGAAAGTAAGTGTTGGTGACGAAGTCATGTTTGCCATCCTGCCAGCAAGCGGTCGCCAAAAGCGCCGAATGTTACGCAGATCAGCTATACGATTAACTTCTTGCATGCAGGGAATAAAGGCGTGCGCTGGTAGTTGCTAACGCGCTGCATTCAGCGCAGTTGCGCTTCAGGCTCCCAGTTGACGCTCCGCATCCGCAACCTGCTCGAAAACTGATTCCGCCCGGCGTCGAACGGACAACGCGCCCACTGGCACGGGTCCCACGGCCAACCTCAACATAGCTGCGGCCTCAGCCGTAGTGGCCAGGGAATTTCCTGCTTTGGATAGGGCCCGGTGAACGCCGGAAAGTCCTCCCGGGACGTCCAAGCCGTCGCTGGGAGACCTTTTCTGGGCTTCGACGCAGATGGTCCTGACCCGAGGCGACAACTCGGCGAGTTCGTTGGCTATTTGCACGAGCTCGTTGTAGAGCTGCTCATCATCCACGCCCTCAAGGACTTGGTGGTACCGATCCAATCCCCGATGAAAACGGTCATGGGCACGGCGCCACAGCCCCTTGCCAAGCTCCAGATCGTCTTTCCGCCCTTGCCGGACGGCCCCAAAGAAACCCACCTGCGAACTCAGAGGTACTGACCCGGACCGTGGTCGGGGTCTTCCCTGCGGCCCTGGGTGGCAGCGCCGGGTGCACCGGGTGCAGCCGCCCGCTGCGGTTGGCCGTTTTCGCCGATGACGATGCCCGGCGCAATCACAGTTCCGGGCGGGAGCTGACGGAGTTGCATCTGAGCGGCAGCGTGCTCTTTGGCAGCTTGCTGTGCGGCGATCGCCGCCTGGATGCCATGGAACAAGCCCTCAAGCCAACCAACGAGTTGTGCCTGCGCAATGCGAAGCTCCGCATCAGAAGGGGCTTTTTCGTCCGGGAGGGGCAGACTGATCCGTTCCAACTCCTCGATGAGTTCAGGAGCCAGCCCATCTTCAAGTTCCTTGATGGACCGCTCATGAATCTCAGCAAGGCGACCGCGAGCGGCGTCGTCCAACGGCGCTGCCTTAACTTCTTCCAGGAGCTGGCGGATCATGGTGCCGATCCGCATCACCTTGGCCGGCTCATCAACGAGTTCGTGAAGGTTACCTCCCTTGGGTTTGGCGCCCTTCGCCACCTCTTCCGCCAAAGGTTGCTGTGCCGCGGGCTTCTCCAGGCCCTCGTCCAGCGTGGTTCCCTCCACGGGGGTGTCGTCCGAAGCCTCATCCGTGGGCTGAATGTTGTTCAGATCGCTCATTCGTTCATACTCTCACGTGCTTCTCGCGAAGCTCAGGCCGCAACCGGTTTTTGGACTTCGTTCGTAGCGAAACTTCGTCGCGCATGCCGCCTCAGCAGCACCTTCCTTGGGGATTGCTGTCCTGGCGGTCCATCCGGTCCCGCCAGAACTCGCGTTCGGTCATGGCGGGACCGGAATGGCCGGTAGCTTCAAAATGCTCCAGGTACTTCCGGTACGCGTCCGCACCCATGAGCGAGCCCATGTAGGTGGCGAAGCCCCGAAGGCCCTTAACGACGGTATTCATCAGTGCCGGCCTTCATTAGTGGTGGCCGGCCTTCTGTGTTCGTTTCTCCGCAGGCAGGGCGTTCCATTCTGCGAGCAACGTCTTCTCGGCGGCCGTCGGGAAGAGCCCCGCCGGTGCGTACACCTTGGAAGGTACAGGCGGGTCTTCGTGGTCCTGACCGCCGCCGGCGCGGATTGCCTTGATGGTTGCCAGTAGGGCGGCGACGATCACGATGATGCTCAAGGTCACGAAGATCACCGAAAGCACGCCCTGGATCATGGTGTTGCGGACCACGGCTTCCATGGCTGCAACGGTCTTGGCTGTACCAAACTCCGTCTTGCCGTCAGCCAGCGCCTTGGAGAACGCCTGATTGTTGGCGAAGTATCCAACTGCCGGGACTGGCGAGAAGATCTTGTGGAAACTGGCCGTGATGGTCACAACCGCCGCGAAAGTCAGCGGAACGGCCACGATCCACAGCCATTTGAACACTCCCCGTTTAGCCGTGATGGCAAGGCAAACAGCCAGTGCAATGGCTGCCAGCAACTGGTTGGCAATGCCGAACAGCGGGAAGAGCGTGTTGATTCCACCCAGCGGATCGGTGACACCCATCAGCAGCACAGCACCCCAGGCACCCACCATAATTGCCGTGCACAGCCAGGCTCCGGGCCGCCATGAGGCTTCCTTGAACTTGGGGACAAAATTGCCGATGGAGTCCTGCAGCATGAAGCGGGCAACACGCGTTCCTGCGTCCACTGCGGTAAGGATGAAGAGGGCCTCGAACATGATGGCGAAGTGGTACCAGAAAGCCATCATTCCCGGGCCGCCGATGAACTGCTGCATGATGTGAGCCAAACCGACTGCCAGCGTGGGAGCGCCACCTGAACGGGAGATAATGCTTTCCTCGCCGACGTCCTTCGCTGTTTGAGCCAGCACGTCCGGGGTGATGTTCACATTGGCCAGGCCAAGGCTGTTCACCCACTGGGCTGCAGATTCCACCGTCCCACCGGTGAGGGCCAGAGGCGCATTCATGGCGAAGTAGATGCCACGGTCGATGGAGATCGCAGCCACCAAGGCCATGATGGCCACGAAGGATTCCATCAGCATTCCGCCGTAACCGATGAAACGGGTCTGCCGTTCCTTCTCAATCAGCTTGGGGGTGGTTCCCGACGAGATGAGTGCGTGGAACCCGGACAGGGCGCCACAAGCGATCGTGACGAACAGGAACGGGAAGAGGGCGCCGGAGAACACCGGGCCGTTCTCCCGGCTGGCGAACTCACTGAACGCCGGGACGGTGATTTCCGGACGCACCACGATGATGGCGAGCGCAAGCATCACGATCACGCCGATCTTCATGAAGGTGGAGAGGTAGTCACGCGGAGCCAGCAGCAGCCAGACCGGCAGGATTGCGGCGATGAACCCGTAAACGATGATGCCCCAGGCAATGGTGACCTTGTCCAGGTGGAAGAAGGCCGCACCCCACTCGGTACCGGCGACGGCGCCGCCTCCAATGATGGCCGCCATCAGGAGCACGAAGCCGATGATGGACACCTCCATCACCTTGCCCGGCCGGATGAAGCGCAGGTAGACACCCATGAACAACGCGATGGGAATGGTCATGCCCACCGAGAACACGCCCCACGGGCTCTCACCGAGGGCGTTGACCACCACCAGGGCAAGGATGGCCACGATGATGATCATGATGAGCAGCGTGGCCACGAGGGCTGCCGTACCACCAATGACACCGAGTTCCTCGCGCGCCATCTGGCCGAGTGAACGGCCACCGCGGCGCATGGAGAAGAACATGACCAGGTAGTCCTGTACGGCGCCTGCAAGAACGACGCCGATGATGATCCAGATAGTGCCGGGAAGGTAGCCCATCTGGGCCGCGATGACGGGTCCCACCAACGGTCCGGCACCGGCAATGGCGGCGAAGTGGTGGCCGAACAACACGTTCCTGTCAGTACGGACGTAGTCCTTGCCATCGGCTTTGTACTCGGCAGGGGTAGCGCGGCGATCGTCCGGTTTGAGCAGGTAACGCTCAATGACTTTGGAGTAGAAGCGGTAGCCGATCAGGTACGTACAGACAGCGGCGAAAACGAACCAGATGGCGTTGACGGTTTCACCGCGCACCAGGGCAAGCATGAACCACGCCACTGCTCCCAGCAGGGAGATAGCAATCCAAAGACCGATCTTGGCGGGGGTCCACCTGCGTTCCTCCGCTTCGCGCACCGAGTCGTCAACAGCCGGTGCAGGCACCGTAGGATCCAGTCCTTCCACGAGTCCGGCCTGGTCAGGAATCTTGCCCATATCTCCTCCTTGAGAACTGCTGCGCTGCCGTGGCACGAAGGCGCGTCACGGGCAAGCTAGCAAAGAGGTTCCCTGGTGCGTGGCGAAACTCACCGCAGCATGGATTGGCTGCGGTGAACGGTAGCTATCGTGCGACCAGCGGTGTCTAACCGACGCCGCGCCCGTCGTTCCCGCGCCCTTGCACCATGCGGGCCTCGCAGAGATCCAACCAGCGAACTTCCGCCTCTGCCTGGAAAATCAAAGAATCGAGCACCAATAGCCAAGCAGTATCCGACGATCTTTGGTTGGCGGAGACGGCCTTTCTCGCCTGCGTATGCTCTTGCAGAGCCTTGACCGAGACCTCGCGTTGGGACTGGATCACCGCAGAAGTATCCACGTCAGGAAGCGTCACTGCGAGCGCCAGCTTGATGGCAATTTCGTTCCTTGGAGGATTGCCCCGGTCCACTGCACCAGCGAACCAGGCCTCAACTTCCTCAGCCCCCGCGTCAGTGATGCTGTAGACGACGTGCCCGCCGCCGTCGTCGCCGTCCTTGCTGACTAAACCGTCGCGCTCAAGCCTGTCCAGGGTTGTATAAACCTGGCCGATGTTCAACGGCCAGGCGGCACCGGTACGGTCCTCGAACTCGACTCGCAGCTCATAGCCGTACCGCGGCTGGTCCTGGAGCAGGGCCAGCAGGCTGTGCCGGATGGACATATGGCTCCTCGCTGCAGTTGGGCGGATAAATACAGTTGAACCGGCGGATCAGAGGAGCAGGAGGACCTTGCCCACATGCTCCCCGGAGTCGAAGTACTCGTGCGCTTCCCGAACATTCTCCAAGGGGAAGGACTTGGCAACGAGGGGCCTGATCCTGCCGTCGGTCAGCATGGGCCACACGAACTCGCGCACGGCGGACATGATGATTCCCTTCTCGGCGACCGGTCGCGGCCGGAGGGCTGTTCCGATAACGGCTGCCCTCTTGCTGAGGAGCAGACCCAAGTTGAGCTCCGCTTTTGTTCCGCCTTGCAGGCCGATGACGATGAGTCGTCCGTACTCGGCGAGCGCCTCGACGTTCTGTTGCAGATATTTGGCACCGACGACGTCGAGGATCACGTCGGCGCCTTTGCCTCCGTTGTGCGCCTTGAGGCTTTCAGCGAAGTCTTCTTCGGTGTAGTTGATGGCGATATCGGCACCGAGGAAGGCCTTGGCGGTGCCGACCTTCTCATCAGTGCCGGCCGTGGTGGCCACCTTCGCGCCATAGGCTTTGGCCAGTTGAATAGCCATGGTGCCGATGCCACCGGTGGCGCCATGGATGAGTACAGTCTCGCCGGGTTGCAGCTGTGCGGTCATGATCAGGTTCGAGTACACGGTGGCGGCAACTTCGGGCAGGGCAGCGGCTGTAACCAAGTCCACGCCTTCAGGAATACGGAGTACCTGCTCCGCCGGAACGGCGACCTGCTGGGCGTAGCCACCGCCGGACAACAGTGCCACGACTTTGTCGCCGACGGAGAACGCTTTGGTTACGCCGGGGCCGAAAGCCGAAATGCGGCCGGAGACTTCCAGTCCGGGAACTTCCGATGCTCCCGGGGGCGGCGGGTAGAAGCCGCGCCGCTGCTGGACGTCGGCGCGGTTCAAACCCGCAGCCACCACGTCAATCAGGACCTCGCCCTCGCCCGGCACTGGTGACGGGACCTCACGGACTTCGAGGACTTCGGGTCCGCCTGGCTCTGAGATATAGACGGCTTTCATGAAGAACTCCCGGTTTCTTGCGTGTTTTCCAGACCCGGGGCAGGGGCTGGAATACGTGATGTTTTGGAACAGCCAACTCCCTATGAAACACTACTAGGCGAGGAAGGTTGTCCGAGCGGCCTAAGGAGCTGGTCTTGAAAACCAGTGTGCGGTAACCCCGTACCAAGGGTTCAAATCCCTTACCTTCCGCGAATGAAATGCCCCGGGTTCCAGGACCCGGGGCATTTTTGTCTCTTGGAGCCAGCCCCGCGGACGCGTGTCTGCGGCGAAGTCGCCCGGAACTGAGAACTGACACCCGGAAGATCATTGAAAGTGTCAGAGGCCCCGCATAGTGTTCTGACTGTCGCCACCCCGCTGACATCGGCCGCAGCTTTGGCTGCGGAATAACAACAGGAGCCTCACCTATGCCCAAGCCTGATATCACTCCCGGTTCCCCCTGCTGGATTGACCTCATGACGTCCGATACGGAGAAGGCCAAGGCCTTTTACACGGCTCTTTTCGGCTGGACCTATGAAACCGGAGACCAGGAGAAGTACGGCGGCTACATCACGGCTTCCAAGGACGGCCGGATGGTCGCGGGCATCATGGAGAAGCAGGCGGACATGGGAGCCATGCCGGACGTTTGGTCCACTTACCTCCGCACGGATGACATCAAGGCGACCACTGAGGCCGCTGCCGCCAATGGCGGCCAGGTGTTCCTGGAACCCATGGAGGTCCCTGAGCAAGGCAGCATGGCCATGTACGGGGATGCCTCAGGCGCCGCTATAGGCGCCTGGCAGTTCGGTGAAATGAAGGGCTACGAGATCGCGGCGGAGGCAGGAGCTCCCGCTTGGCATGAACTACTGGCCAAGGATTACGATTCCGCAGTCACGTTCTACCAGCGTGTCTTCGGCTGGGACACGGAGGTCATGAGCGATACTCCCGAGTTCCGTTATACGACCCTCGGCGCCGGCGACGACGCCAAGGCAGGCATCATGGACGCTTCCGGATTCCTGCCCGAACAGGTCCCCTCCATGTGGAGCGTTTACTTCGCGGTGGAGGATACGGATGCCGCCGTGGAGCAGGCCTCGGCCCTCGGTGCCACGGTCATGCAGCCCGCCGAGGACACACCGTTCGGGCGTTTGGCCACGTTGTCCGACCCCACGGGAGCTGTTTTCAAGGTCATTCAGGACTCGGGGCAGACCGCCTAATCGGCCGCTTTCCGGGTCCTTGTCCGGACCCTCATTGTTGACCCAGGGTCAACCCTCTATTCATCCGTTCGTGTTCAGCTAGGCCCGAGGCAGCTTTACCCGGGAGTAACTTCCGGTACCCGCCCACTTCATAAGACAGTGGGCGCCATTCATGGAGCCCCACAGGGCTCACTGATGAAAGTTCGAGCGGATGAAACTTATGCATTGGAAATCCTTGGCGGGCACTGTCCTGTCGGCTGGGTTAATCACCGCCCCGTTGACGGCCGTGCCGGCCTTTGCAGCTGATGAGCTCGCCGTCGGCCCTTCCCCGGTGGTGATCAACGAGGCCTATCTCAGCGGTGGTAGCAGCGGTGCCGCCTTCAAGAACAAGTTCGTTGAACTTTACAATTCCTCGGACGCACCGGTCAGCTTGGCGGGCTGGTCGCTGCAATACCGGGCAGCCACGGCCACAGCAGCACCCACAGGAATCACTCCCCTGACGGGCAGCATTCCCGCGAAGGGGTACTTCCTGGTCCAGGGTGCCACCAACAGCGGGACTTCCACGGCACCGGCGCTTCCCACGGCCGATGTGCAGGCCACAGGAACGCTGAATCCCAGCGGAACCACTGGAACACTCGTCCTGGCCAAGCAGGCCACTGCTGTCTCTCCGCTTCCGGCGGGGTCGGTGACGGGCAACGCCGCCATCGCTGACCTCTTGGGCTATGGCAGCTCCAACACCTTTGAGACCGCCGCTGCCACCGCACCTACCAGCAACGCGGACGTCAAAAGCTTGAACCGCGCCAATGGTGTGGACACCGACTCCAACGCCGCTGACTTCAGCCTCAGCGCAACCATCACCCCCACTGCCTCCAACGGTGGCGGAACCCCGCCGGTTGACCCCCAGCCGGAGCCCGGCGTCAAGACCATTGCCGAGATCCAGGGCACCGGTACGGCCAGTCCGTTTGTTGGCAGCACCGTGACCACCAACGGCAAGGTCACCGCTGTCTACGCAACCGGCGGCTTCAACGGCTACTACGTGCAGACCGCCGGAAGCGGCGGTGAAAGCGCGGGGGCGGCAAGGACGGCGTCCGACGCTTTGTTCGTCTACTCACCCTCAACGACGTCGGCGGTCCAGCCCGGCGACTACGTGCAACTCACCGGTGTCGTCAGCGAGTTCGCCAGCCAAACCCAGCTCACCGTTGAGGCGGCGGGGTTGCAGAAGCTCACCGAGGCTGCGCCGGAGGTAAAGTCCACGCCGTTCACGCTGCCTGCCAATGAGGCCGCGAGGGAAAGTCTGGAGGGCATGCTCCTGGCTCCCCAGGGTGACTTCACGGTCACGGACAACTACTCCCTGAACCAGTACGGCGAGATCGGCCTCGCGGCCGGCACGTCGCCGTTGGTGCAGCCGACTGCGGTGGCCACCTACGGTTCGCCTGAATACGCCGCGGTGGTTGCCGACAACGCGCTGCGCGGCATCAAACTCGACGACGGCGCGTCCACCAACTTCCTCAAGGACGCCACCACCAAGGCTCAGCAGTTGCCGTATCTGACCACATCGGATCCTGTACGTGTTGGCTCACCTGCGCGGTTCCGGACCGACGTCATTCTGGGCTATGGCAACAACTCCTGGAAGTTCCAGCCCCTTACCGCGCTCACTCCGGCCAACGCCGAGTCCGTCCAGCCGGCAAGCTTTACTGCAACCCGGCCCGAAGGTCCCGCGGAGGTAGGAGGCAACCTCAAACTGGCTTCCTTCAATGTGCTGAACTACTTCCCCACCACCGGTGACCAGCTGGCTGGCTGCGTTTTCTACACCGACCGCGACGGCAACCCGATCACGGTCAAGGAAGGCTGCAACGCCCGAGGTGCTGCCAACGCCGAGAACTTCGAGCGCCAGCAGACCAAGATCGTTGCCGCTATCACCAAGTCCGGCGCCGACGTCGTATCCCTTGAAGAGATCGAAAACTCCGCACAGTTCGGTAAGAACCGCGACGACGCCCTGTCCAAGCTAGTGGACGCCCTCAACGTCAAGACCCCCGGGGTCTGGGACTACGTGCGCACACCCGCCAACGCTCCCCCGCTCAGCGACGAGGACATGATTCGCACTGCATTCATCTTCAAGAAGGCAGTGGCCGAGCCCGTGGGTGAGTCCATCATCCACAACGACACCGTGGCCTTTGCCAGTGCGCGCAAGCCCCTCGCACAGCTCTTCAAGCCGGTTGGCGGAGACGATGACAAGAAGTTCATCGCGATCGTGAACCATTTCAAGTCCAAGGGCTCCGCCGCCACCCCGGATGACACGGACAAGGGCCAGGGCGCCTCGAACATTGCCCGCACCAAGCAGGCTGAATCACTCCTCGCGTTCTCCAAGGACCTCCAGGCCTCCAAGGGCACGGACAAGGTCTTCCTGATCGGCGACTTCAACGCCTACGCCAAGGAAGACCCCATCAACGTCCTCACCACGGCCGGCTACACCGACCTCGAGGCGGGTACAGGCAAGCACTCCTACCTCTTCGGCGGCATGGTGGGCTCCCTGGACCACATCCTGGCTTCCCCGGCCGCCCACAAAGTGGTCACCGGAACCGACATCTGGAACATCAACTCCGTGGAGTCCGTCGCGCTGGAGTACAGCAGGTATAACAACAATGTGACCAACTACTATGCCGGGGACGAGTTCCGGGCCAGCGACCACGATCCTGTGGTGGTGGGCCTGAACCTTACTGCTGACCAGCCGGCGACAGTTGACTTGCAGTTCCTGGGTATCAACGACTTCCACGGCCGGATCGACTCCAACACAGTCCTCTTCGCCGGAACGGTTGAGAAGCTCCGCGCTGCAGCTGCCCCCGGCGCTACCGCTTTCATTTCCGCCGGTGACAACATCGGTGCTTCCCTCTTCGCTTCTTCGGTAGCGAAGGACCAGCCAACCATCGACGTCCTGAACGCGCTCGAGCTGCAGGCTTCGGCAGTGGGCAACCACGAGTTCGACGGCGGCTGGGCGGACCTGCGCGACCGCGTCGCAGCCGGAGGTGCCAACGCGAAGTTCGCCTATCTGGGTGCGAATGTCTACCAGAAGGGCACCACAACGCCGGTCCTGCCGGAGTACAAGGTCCTGGACATGAACGGCATGCGGGTGGCAGTGATCGGTACTGTCACGCAGGAAGTTCCCTCCCTGGTGACGCCGGCCGGCATTACCGACCTCGAGTTCGGCGACCCTGTGGAAGCCATCAACCGGGTGGCCGCGAAGATCAAAGCCGAAAACCTGGCCGACCTCATCATCGTGGAAAACCACGACGGAGCTGCTTCAGGAACGCCTGAGGGCGCCACGTTGGAGCAGGAAGTTGCAGCCGGCGGACCCTTCGCGAAGCTGGTCAACGAAACCACTCCTGACGTCGCCGCGATCTTCACGGGTCACACGCACAAGGAGTACGCCTGGGACGCCCCGGTACTGGACGCCAACGGCCAGCCGACCGGCAAGACCCGACCCATCGTACAGACCGGCAACTACGGCGAGAACGTGGGCAGCGTGACCCTCACCGTGGATACCGCAAGCAAATCAGTCACTGCTTACAAGGCCGCCATCGTGGACCGGACAACAGAAACCGCTGAAAGCCTCGTCGCTGCCTACCCACGGGTGGCTACTGTGAAGACCATCGTGGACAAGGCACTCGCCGAGGCTGCCGTCATCGGCAATCAGCCGGTGGGCGCAGTGACCGCTGATATCACCACAGCCTTCACCCCGGATCCTGCCGGCGGCGCCCCCAAACGGGACGATCGCGCGAACGAATCCACGCTTGGCAACCTGGTGGCGGACTCCCTGGTGGATACGCTCAAGGCGCCCGAACTGGGTTCCGCGGAGATCGGCGTCGTGAACCCCGGCGGGCTGCGTAACGAGCTGTACTACGCGCCGGACGGCACCATCACTTACGCCGAGGCCAACGCGGTCCTGCCTTTCGTGAACAACCTCTGGACCACCTCCCTCACAGGTGCGCAGTTCAAGACACTCCTGGAACAGCAGTGGCAGACAAATGCTGACGGGACCATCCCCAGCCGCCCGTACCAGCAGCTTGGAGTGTCCAAGAACGTCAACTACACCCATGACGCCGCCCGCCCGGCTGGTGACCGCATCACCGGTATTTGGGTCAACGGCGCTGTGATCGACCCTGCCAAGCAGTACAGGATCGGGACGTTCAGCTTCCTGGCTACCGGCGGTGACAATTTCCGGATCTTCAAGGAGGGCACGGACACAAAGGACACAGGCCTGGTGGACCGCGATGCGTGGATCAAGTACCTGCGCGAACACAATCCTGTTTCACCGGACTTCGCACGCCGTTCCGTTGCCGTGGCCAACACCACAGCGGCTGAGGTCAAAGCCGGCGACTCCATTACCCTGGCCGTCACCAAACTGAACCTCACCTCGATCGGCAGCCCCGCCAACGCAACGCTGAACGCCGTCTTCGTGGACGCTAAGGGCGCCGCCGTGGCGCTCGGCTCCGTCCCCGTGACCTCAGGGGCCGCCACAGTGGACCTTAAGGTTCCCGCCGCGGCGGCTGCAGGCACCGGCACAGTGGTGCTCACCGCCGTCGAAAGTGGAACCGTGGTGAAGGCCTTGGTGACAGTGGCTGAGAGCGGTCCGAACCCGCCGCAGTGCACCGCGCCTACCAAGCCGTCCAAGTGGTACGACATCGCAGGATGGCTCCGGTACGCCTTTGCGTGGGTGGAGTATCAGAGGTGCCTGAGGGGCTAACCCCCTGAGCCATCCGGCCTGCCGGAAGCAACAGCGGGGCCCTCACGATCTTCTTCGTGAGGGGCCCTGCGTTTTCTGACTTGCTGGCGGTTTCCGGCCAAGCTGGTGTGCGTCACCGGCCAAGAATGCTGCGCGCTATCTCATCGGCATCGCGGAGCGTTCTCTGGCCGCTCGCGTAGGCAGGTCCGGTGCGCGGACGGGCCTCAGCGGCAATGGCTGTCCCCCACTGCGACGCAGACAGTTGGAGGCCCAGGACATACAAGTTCCTGGTGATGGAACCATTCGCCGCCAGAGGCCTGTAAGGATGCGGTTTAACGTCAAGGCCGGTGGTCTGCATGGGCGTGCCTTCAACACTCATCATGATCTTGGTGCGCACCAGCCCATCGGCCATGAGCTGTTCCAGAAGGGGTGACAGGTTGATGCCCACCCTGTTGGCCGGCGACATCGCCTCCACAAGAGTCCTTGCTTCAACCGGAGCGTCGTGGACCCACGGCGAAACCGCCCGGAACACCCTGGCTCCACGGTCCACGCTGAACTTCGGGTCCGGTCCCACGAAACTCACGACGCCGGCACGCGCCAAAGCGGCCAACTGCTCCGATCGCAGTGCAGGCGCACCGCTTGCCAGGCCTTCAACAAAAGACTCGAACCAGCCGCGCAAACCACCCAGCCACGATTCATCGGTGATGCCCCCGTCCGCTACCACGGATTTGAGGATCGCCCGCCCGGTGTGGAGGGCACCGATCGCCATCTTGACAGGGTCCGCCTCGCCTAGTGCCGATCGTCGGGCATCATCATCAAGGTAGGCCGTGATGGTGGCGTCCAGCTCGCGGCGGGAAGCGAAGGTCCGCCCAGCGAGCGGCGCCGCGAGCCCCCTCAGGTTCAGCCGGCGGGAAGCGACGACGTGTTTTTCCACGACGTTTCCCACTTCGACTTCCCAGTTCGCGGTGGTGTGCGCATGCGGTTGGAGCGCATCTTCAAGGTCGGCAAGGAACTGTGCGGGGTCCTTGATCGCGGCGGGCTGGGACCGCGCAAGTGTTGAGTAATAGGCCCAAAGTGCATCCCGGTGAAGCAACGGCCAGAGGTCATGATCGAACCCCGGCTGGATACCGGCCGCACGGAAGCGGTCCACGGCATCTTCTGTCAGATAGCGCATGGTGATGCTGCTGGGGTAATAACCCGCCAACCCGGCCTTCGCGCGGTAAGGGGTGCCCCTGCGGGACGCTGCAATGATCCTGGGCTCCCGGCCCGAAGCCCGGTACTCGAGGATACCCGTGCCGGGCGTACCAGCCTCGACGAACTTACCGCCGCGCCCCTCCGTCAACTGGCCCATGACATCGAAGAAGTTCAGACCCATGCCTCGGACCAGCACGGGTTCGTTGTCAGGCACGGCCTGCCAATCAACGTCGGCAGGCGGTGCGGGCGGGAAGTACCTCAGGCCCTGCTCCTCCGCGGCGCTCTTGAAGGACCGCTGCTCCGGGTTCAACCTGGACTCAATGTGGCCCAGAGCGAGGACCACGGAACCGACGGTGAGCGTCTCGCCGTTGTCGAGTTCGACGTCGAACCCCTCATCCTTTTCGCCCTTCACAGGCTGCGCGGCGACGGCGAGCGCCTCATGAAAGGTGACCTCGACGCCGTCGGGAAGCCTTTCGAGCAGCCCTGCCAAAGTTTGGCGCAGGTACCGCCCGTACAGCGCGCGGCTGGGGAAGTCGTGCGATTCCAGGGTGGCCAGTTCCGCTTTCTCGGCATCGTTCAGTCCCATGCCGTCACGACGCCGGGCCTCGCGCCACTGATCGAACGAACCACCCGCGAGCGGTGGGGCGAGTTGAGGGTCCTCAGGAATGAGGGTGGGATAGAACGATTGGGTGTTCATCAAGTAGAGGCGTGACTGCTCCGGCTGCCACACATGACCGGACCCGGCCGGATAAGGGTCCACAACATCGATGAGAAGGGTGGTTCCTGGCGTCCTGTCCGCAGACCAGTTCGCGAGCAACCGCTCGAGGACACTAGTGCCCCGAGGGCCGGCCCCGATCAGGGCAACACGGTTGGTTTGCGATTTAGCCACGCTCAAGCCTAACTTCCTGTGACTTGCTTACTGTTGAAGAGTGTTGCTTGGATGGGGCGATGACCACCACAGAAGCTGATCAGTCGCCACTTCCCGAGAATGAGACCGCGCCGGCCCCCGGCCCGCGGCATGCAGCGGACGTCGCGCCTGAGCCGACGGATGAAAACGTTTGGCTTGAAAACATCCACGGCGAAGAGCAGCTGGCGTGGGTCCGCGAGCAGAATGCCCGCACCGAGGAGTTACTGGAGGACGCCGAGTACGCGGCCGTTGAGGCTGGCATCCTGGAGGTCCTCGACTCCAACGATCGCATCGCTATGGTCTCCAAACGCGGCGATTTCTACTACAACTTCTGGAAAGACCAGGAACATCCCAAGGGCCTGTGGCGTCGAACTACGTGGGAAAGCTACCTCACTGAGGAGCCGGAGTGGGACGTCCTGCTGGATATCGACGCCCTTGCCGCTGCCGAAGGCGTTGAGTGGGTCTTCCATGGTGTCGGCTTCCTCCGTCCTGCCGACGGCTCCGAGTACCGCCTGGCCATGGTTTCGCTCTCCCCCGACGGCGGCGACGCTGACCGCCACCGCGAGTTCGACGTCGAGTCCCGCACCTTCGTGGAGGGTGGCTTTGACGTGCCGACAGCCAAAGGCAATGTCAGCTGGTTGGATGCCGACACTTTGCTGGTGTCCAGCACGGCGGACGGGCTCCCCGCAACTACGTCCTCCTACGCCCGTACCGGAGTGAAGCTTCGCCGCGGCCAATCGCTGGCCCAGGCAGAGCGCCTCTTCGAAATCCCCGAGGACCACATGTTGGCCATGGTGGCCCACGATTCCACCCCGGGCTATGAGCGGACCTTCGCCGTGGACTACATCGACTTCTATAACCGGAGTACGTCGCTGCTGCGTGACGACTCCTGGGTGGTCATCGATGTCCCCACGGATGTGAACATCAGCGCCCACCGGGATTGGCTGCTGTTCCGTCCGCAGAAGGACTGGGATGTTGCCGGTGTTCTCTACCCTGCCGGGTCCTTGCTGGCCGCGGACTTCGAGTCTTACCTGGCGGGTTCCCGGTCATTGCTGGTCCTGTTCACGCCGGATGCCCACACGTCGCTGCAGTCGTGGAGCTGGACCAAGGACTACCTCCTGCTGAACCTCCTGCGCGATGTGTCTTCCGAAATCCGAGTGTTGGACCCGGCCCGTCCCGATTCTGAAGGCGGCTGGGCCTCCACCGTCCTGGACGCCTGCCCTCCACTGCATGACGTCAATGCCTATGCCGTGGATGACGAAGACCCTGGCGCTGAAGGCAACGACTTCTGGCTGGTGGCCACCGGCTTCACCACGCCCACCACCCTGACCAGGGGGACACTTGTTGCCGGGGCGGCGAGCCGGCACGCCGAGGTGAAGCGGTCGCCGTCGTTCTTCAACGAGGCCGACTACGAAGTCCAGCAGCACTTCGCTGTTTCTGACGATGGGACCAAGGTTCCCTACTTCCAGGTTGCGTCCAAGGACTTGGTCTTGGACGGCCAAAACCCCACCCAGCTTTCCGGCTATGGCGGGTTCGAAGTTTCCAGGACACCGGCCTACAGCGGAACAATCGGGCGGGCCTGGCTGGAACGCCGCACCCTGGGCGTATCCTCCGACGACGGAGCTGCCGCACACTCACGCGGTGGTGTTTTCGTTGTTGCCAACATCCGCGGCGGTGGCGAATACGGTCCGTCCTGGCACCGTGCAGCACTTCAGGAGAACCGGCACCGTGCATACGAGGACTTCGCCGCCGTGGCGAAGGACCTCATCTCGCGAGGCGTCACCAGCCGCCGTCGACTCGGCTGCGTAGGCGGTTCCAACGGCGGCCTCCTGGTGGGCAACATGCTGACCCAGTACCCGGAACTGTTCGGGGCTGTTTCCTGCGGGGTGCCCCTCCTGGACATGCGCCGCTACACCAAGCTCTCCGCCGGATACTCCTGGATCGCCGAATACGGTGACCCTGATGTTCCGGTCCAGTGGGAGTTCATCCGCACTTTCTCGCCGTACCACTTGCTACACGACGGTGTGGAATACCCTGAGACTTTCATTTGGACAGCCACCTCCGATGACCGTGTGGGACCTGTCCAAGCCCGCAAAATGGCGGCGCGCATGCAGGCCATGGGCATCCCGAACGTCTGGTTCCATGAAGCTCTTGAAGGCGGTCACGCGGGCGCCTCCGACAACAGGCAGGCGGCAGCGCTCCAGGCCCGGAGCAACCACTTCCTGTGGCGTTCCTTGGCCGGAAGCAACTGACAAGAAGCTGTTTTGCGCTAGACGGCACCTTCTGCGTATCCTTGGTGGGCTAGCAATAGCAAAGGGAGACGTGCCAGAGCGGCCGAATGGGCTTCACTGCTAATGAAGTGTGGGGCACAACTCCACCGGGGGTTCAAATCCCCCCGTCTCCGCGAATAGGTCCCGGTTTTCGAACCGGGACCTTTTGCGTTAAGCCCGCTTCACGG